>DASTLK010000722.1:0-7938 GCA_035715025.1 Vicinamibacteria bacterium | reverse complement strand
GCTGCCGCCGATCCGGGTGGCGACGAGGGCGCCCACCGCCTTCCAGGCGTCGGGCGGAAGCCAGGGGTGCAGCACCAGGAACCCGGTCACGCCGCCCAGCATGATGCCCGCCATGCCGACCGTCATGACGACGAGGGCCGTGCGACCGAGGCGCGCGATGGCCTTGAGCTCGGAGGACAGCAGGAGCAGGGACAGGCTGGCCGGAAGCAGATAGCGCGCGATCGCGCGATAGACCGGGCTCTCGGCGGGCAGGATGCCGGCCGTGGTCGAGAGCATGGGCAGGAAGTAGGTCCAGACGAGCGCGGGCAGTCGATCGAACAACGGACGGAGCGCGGGCCGCCGCGCGACCTGGAAGACGAGCGCCACCAGGGCGGCCAGGTACGCGAAAACGAGGAGGGGGTCCTGGATCACGGCCGCGAGGGAGGTCCGGGGAGCCGCGCGCCGCTCACTGAGGCCGGCGCGCTCCGCGGTACAGGGCCACCCAGTACGGGTCGTCCAGCGCTTCCTCGTGCACGTCGGGCCGCGTGTGGGTGGTGGCGTTGATGAAGCGTCCGTCGCCCACGTACATCCCGACGTGCGTGATCTTCTTCTGGCCGAAGAAGACGAGGTCGCCCGGGTGGAGAAGGGCGCGCTCGACGGGCCGCGCGCGCGGGTCGTCGAACTGCATGTCCGCGTCGCGGAGGAGAAGGACGCCGTTGACCGCGTAGACGCGGCTGGTGAGGCCCGAACAATCGACGCCCTGCACGCTCATCCCGCCCCAGAGATAGGGGACTCCGGCGAACCGCCGGGCGGTGGCCACGAGGTCGCCTTCGGAGCCGCGGGCCCGCGGCGCGTCCGCATCCACCAGGCGGACGTCGCCGGACTGCACGAACGCGGTCTCGCCGCTGGGCAAGCGCACGGTGACCCAACGCTTCTGCGGATCCTCGGCCGGCTTGAGGACCTCCAGGCGCGCGCCGAGCGGCCCCTGCGCCTTGGGCCGCGCGGTCGTCACGTCCGCGTCGCGATAGAGGTTGGCCATGAGGCTGGTCACCTCCGCCACCGTGCCGCGCACGGCGTAGCGGGGCGCGTTCGCGTCCGCGTACTCGAAGACGCCGCCGGCCGCGACCCAGCCCGTGTAGCGGTCCGGCGTCTCGATGCGCGCGAACCCGTCGCGCGTCTCCAGCACGCCCACCACCTGGCCCAGGAGGGCCTGGCTGACCACGTCCTTGTCCGGGCTGGGCGCGGAATACATGTTCTCGACCGTGGTCAGGACGACGGCCTGACGGCCGGGCACGTCCGCCGACGCGGCCGCGGCCAGCGCGAGAAAGGCCGCGCACGCCGCAGCCGGGATCCTCAGTCGTACCTGCGGCTCGACCATCGCTCTCCTCGTGAGCCCGCCATCATCGGTCAGTCGCTGCGGCAGGTCAATCCAGCGCCCGTATAATCGCCGCCCATGCATCCCACCCTGCGACACCGGCCGTTGGACCTCCGCCTGCGGCACGTGTTCCGCATCGCGCGCGGCGCTTCCGACGTCCGCTACAACCTCCTCGTGGAGGCGGAAGCGGAGGGCCGCGTCGGCATCGGCGAGGCCGCGCCCATCCTGAGGTACGGAGAGGATCGCGCCTCCGCCGCCCGGGCCGTCGACGAGATGGCGGCCCGCCTCGGAGACGCGCGCGTGTTCGCGGTCGCGGCGCGCCGGGCGGCCGTGGCCGGCCAGGCCTCGGCGGAGGCGGCGTTGGACATGGCCTTGCACGACCTGGCCGGGCAGCGCCTGCAGGCGCCCCTGTTCGAGCTGCTGGGCCTGGATCCCTCCGACACGCCGCAGACGTCGTTCACGATCGGCATGGATACGCCCGACGTCGTGGTGGAGAAGGTGCGCCAGGCCGCGGACTATCCGATCCTCAAGGTGAAGATGGGCTCCGACGACGATCGCGCGGTCCTGGAAGCGGTGCGCGACACGACCGATCGCACGCTGCGCGTGGACGCCAACGAGGGGTGGACGCCGGCCGGCGCCCTCGAGCGGCTGGAATGGCTCGCCCGCCTCGGCGTCGAGTTCGTGGAGCAGCCCCTGCCCGCGGCCATGATCGCGGAAACGCGCGAGCTGCGCCGCCACAGCCCGCTGCCTCTCTACGCGGACGAGAGCGTGCACCGGGCGGCGGACATCCCCGCCCTCGCCGGAGCCTTCGACGGCATCAACATCAAGCTCATGAAGTGCGGCGGCATCGCGGAGGCCTTGCGCATGATCGCGGTGGCGCGGGCCCACGGCCTGAAGATCATGCTCGGCTGAATGATCGAATCCTCGGTGGCGATCACCGCCGCCGCGCACCTCTCGCCGCTCGCGGACACGGCCGACCTCGACGGGAACCTGCTGCTGGAATCGGATCCCTACGTGGGGGCCACGGTCGTGGCGGGGCGGATCGTGTTGCCGGAAGGACCGGGGCTGGGGGTGCGGCCAAGAGCATAGGGCAAAAGGCCGACCGCAGAGCGAGGCGCCGCGCAGCGGCGGCGACTCGCGAGGGGGGTTTCAGGGGGGGACGCGAACGCCCATCGCGAATGACGCTTGAGTGCCCCCCCTGACTTGATACGTAAACTTGACCTACTCGTACCTGAGGGCTTCGATGGGATCGAGCTCCGCCGCCTTCCGCGCCGGATAGAACCCGAAGAAGACCCCCACCGCGCCCGCGAAGGCGAAGGCGACGATGATCGACGTCGGCGTGATCACCGTCGGCCAGCCGAGGCCTGTGGTCAGCAGGCGGGACACGGACATGCCCAGCAGGACTCCCACCGCGCCGCCCACGATGGAGAGGCTGACCGCCTCGGCCAGGAACTGCCGGAGGATGTCGCGCGTGCGCGCGCCCACGGCCATGCGCAACCCGATCTCGCGCGTCCGCTCCGTGACCGACACGAGCATGATGTTCATGATGCCGATGCCGCCCACGAGCAGGCTCACCGAGGCCACGCTCATGAGCAGCATGGTCATGGTGTTCGCCATCTCCGTGCGCGTGGCCGCCATCTCCGCCACGGTGCGCACGGTGAAGTCGTCGTCGTTGGGATCCTGGATCTTGTGCCGCTGGCGCATCAGCTTCGTGATCTCCACCGCCGCCGGCTCGACGGCATCGCTGGAGGTCGCGGAGAGCACGATCTGCTGGATGAAGGTGATCCCCAGCAGCTTCTTCTGCACGGTCGTGTAGGGCGCGATGATGATGTCGTCCTGGTCCTGGCCCCACTGGTTCTGTCCCTTGGAGGTCAGCACGCCCACCACGCGGAAGGGCAGGTTCTTGACCCGGATGATCTGGCCCACGGGGTCGGAATCGGGGAAGAGCGTCTTGGCCACCGTCGGTCCGAGGAGGGCCACCTTCTCCGCGACGAGGACGTCGCGGGCGGTGAAGTCGTCGCCGGAGGCGAGCGGCCAGTTGCGGATGACGATGTAGTCCTCGTTGCCACCCTCGACGGACGTGTTCCAGTTCTGGTTTCCGGCGACGACCTGCGCGCGGCCCCGCACCATGGGCGTCACACGGGCGACCGTGGGCACCTCGCGCGCGATGGCCTGGCCGTCCTCGAGGGTCAGGGTGGTCGTGCTGCCCGCCCCCCCGCGGGCCGTCCCCGGGCCCCGCCCGAAGCTGCCCGCGGAGACGTAGATGACGTTGGTGCCTTGCTGCTGGATCTGGTCGTCGATGGCGGCGCGGGCCCCGGAGCCGAGCGCGATCATCGCGATCACGCTGGCCACCCCGATGATGACGCCGAGCATGGTGAGCGCGGAGCGCACGGCGTTGCGGCGGATGGCGACCAGGGCGATGCGCAGGACGTTCCGGATCTTCATGTGACCACCTCCTCCTCCGGAAGGGCCGCTCGCTCCCGGGCGGCGTCGCGGCGGCTCTCGACCAGGCGATCGGAGACGACGCGCCCGTCGCGGAAGGTGACCTCACGGTGCGCGTACTCGGCGATGTCGTGCTCGTGGGTGATGAGGATGATGGTGATGCCCTTTTCGCGGTTCAGCCGCTGCAGGACTTCCATGATCTCGATGCTGGTGCGGGTGTCGAGGTTCCCGGTGGGCTCGTCCGCGAGGAGGATCTCGGGGTCGTTCACGAGCGCACGCGCGATGGCCACCCGTTGCTGCTGGCCGCCCGAGAGCTGGCTCGGCGTGTGGTGCGCGCGCGGGCCGAGGCCGACGATGTCGAGCAGGCGCTGGGCCTTGGCATGCCGATCCACGGCGGAGGGCGCGTCGGGACTGTAGAGCATCGGCAGCTCGACGTTCTCGAGGGCGGTCGTGCGCGGCAGGAGGTTGAAGTTCTGGAAGACGAACCCGATCTTGCGGTTGCGCAGCTGGGCCCGGAGGTCGCGGTCGAAGCCGGAGACGTCCTCGCCTTCGAGCAGGTAGCGGCCGGAGGTGGGGCGATCGAGAAGCCCCGTGATGTTCATGAACGTCGATTTGCCGCTACCCGAAGCGCCCACCACCGCGAGGAAGGTGCCGCGCGCGAGGTCGAGGTTCACGCCGCGCAGCGCGTGCACGGTCACGTCGCCCACGACATAGGACTTCTTGAGGTCGACCATCTGGACGAGCGGACCGTCGCCGCCGGCCGGCGTCATCAGCCCCGCGTGCGCCGCTGGGGCTGAGGCGCGAAGGGGTTCGTCCCGGACGCGGCGGGCCGCGGGGCGCCGGCGCGTTGCGTCCCGTCGCTGGTGCCCGTGATGATCTGCGCGCCCTCGTCGAGCCCGCTCACGACCTCGACCCATTGGCCGTCGTTGATCCCCGTCCGGATGGGCTGCACCTTCGGCTTCCCGTCCGGACCCGGCACGAAGACCATCGTGGGTCGGCTGCCGCCGCCCTGGCCGCCGGGACCGCGGCCTTCCCCGCCCGCCCCGCCCATGGCGCCGCGGCCTGCCCAGCGTCCGCCGCCACCACCGCCAGCACCGCCACCGCCGCCGCGGAAACCGCGTCCGCCGCCCGCGGCCGTGTCCGCTCCAGGCGCGACCGCGGCCGCCGGCGGGCCGCCCGTCGCGGCCGCCCCCCCCGGCGCCGTGGAAGCGGGAGGCGCACCACTCGCGCCCGCGCGCCGTCCGCCGCCCGCGCCCGGCTGCCATCCTTCCGGACGGAAGCGCAGCGCGGCCGCGGGCAGCCGGAGCACGTTGTCGCGGCGCTGCACGATCACCGAGACCGTCGCCGTCATGCCCGGCATGAGGCGCCCACCCGGGTTGTCCACCGCGATCAGGGTGTTGTAGGTGACGACGTTCTGGACGGTGATCGGCTGCAGCCGCACCTGCTCGACGCGGCCGGTGAAGGTCTCGTTGGGATAGGCGTCGACGTGGAACGTCACGTCCTCACCGGCGCGCACGCGTCCGACGTCCGCCTCGTCGATGGAGGCGTTCACCTGCATGTGGCTGAGGTCGTTCGCGATCACGAACAGGACGGGGGCCTGGAGGGACGCGGCCACCGTCTGTCCCACGTCCACGTTGCGCGCCACCACCACCCCGTCGATGGGCGCGCGGATGACCGTGTGCGTGAGGTCCACCTGCGCCTGCTGGACGGCAGCGGCGGACTGGGACACGGCGGCCACCGCGCCCTGGACCGCAGCGACGGCTCCGTCGTAGTTCGACTTCGCGGTTTCGAGGTCGGCCTGGGGCAGCAGTTGCTGCGCGGAGAGCTCCCGGGCGCGCTCGTACTTCTGCTTCGCGTCCGCGACCGTCGACTTCGCCTTCTCGACGTTGGCGCGGGCGGCGACGAGGTTGGCCCGAGCCTGGCTGAGCCGGGCGTCGAAAGTCGAGGTCTCCAGGCGGGCGACGACCTGGTCCTTCTTCACGCGGGAGTTGAAGTCCGCGCCCAGGCTGTCGACGGTGCCGGACACCTGTGATCCCACCTGGACGGTGGTGACGGCCTGCAGGGTCCCGGTGGCGCCCACCACGTCCACGATGTCACCGCGGTCCACCGTGGTCGTCTGGTACTGGACCTCCTTGTCACGGCCTCGGAAGGCCAGCAGGGCCGCCGCCGCGACCACGACCACGGCGAGCGCAATCCAGGTGCGGCGCGAGTTGAGGCGCATACAAGAGTTTAGATCGAATGCGAGGGGCCGACGTTGGCCGCGCCGTCGTGAAACGTTGTCACGACAAAAAGGGGGCCCGGAGGCCCCCTTAACGACATCCTAACAACGAGAAAGGCTACTGGTTGGTGGGATTACCGCTCGTGCCGCCCGTGTTCGCGCCGGACGTGGCCCCGGCGCTTCCGCCCGTGCCGGTGCGCGTGGCCGCCGACGCGCCGACGGAGACCACGGCGTTTCCGCCGCCGCCCCCCACTCCGGCTTCCTGCACGCGGTCGAAGTTGACGAGGCTCTTTCGGTAGTTGGCCACCGCCTGCAGCTCGGCCACCTGGGCCAGGGCCAGGTCACGCTGGGCCTGGGTGACGAGGAAGTTCGTCGACATGCCCGCCGCGAACTTCTTGGTCTCCGCGTCGAGGCGCTGCTCCTGGAGCACGCGCGCCGCGCGGTTGGACTCGACCAGCTTGTAGTTGGTCTCCACGGCGCGGCCGGCCGCCCGCACCTCCTGGGTGATCTGCATCTCGAGGCGATGCACGCTCGCCTGCTGCTGGTCGTGCGAGATCCGGGCGCGGGCGGAGTTGGCCCCGGCCTGACGGTTGAGCACCGGGTAGGAGAGGTTCGCGGTCACGCTCCAGGTGGGGAAGTTGCGCCCGAAGACGTCGCTGACGGCGTCTCCGTATCCGCCCGGCACCGTGCTGATGATCGGTCCGCCCAACCCCTGCCGTTGGATGAGGGTCCCGCCGATGCCGGACGTCCCATAGGCGGCGGCGAGGTTGAGCTGGGGAAGCAGCTGGTTGCGCGCGTAGGCGATGCCGTACTCGGTGCTCTCCAGGTTCTTGCGGGCGGCCTGGATGTCCGTGCGCTTCTGGGTCGCGGTCTGGATCGCCGCCGCCACGTCCACCGTCACCGGCTCTGCCGTGGGACGGTCGGTGGGGACGATGCGGGTGTCCCAGCTTGCCGGCTCGTTGCTGGTGAACATGGCGCGCTTGAGGGTGTCCTCGGCGTCCGAGACGGCGGCCTCGGCCGCGATGACACCGGCCTCACGGCTGGCCACCTCCGATTGGGCGGCCACGACGTCCAGGGGAGCCATGGTCCCGACGCGGACCTTGATGCGGTTCTCCTCGAGGAGCTGCTGGGCGAGGCCGAGGCTGCTGCGCTGCGCCTCCAGGTTGTCGAGCGCGTAGATGAGGTCGTAGTACGCGCTCTTGACGTTGGCGACCGTGTTCACCACCGACTGCCGGAACTGGACGTCCGAGATCTCCTGGTTCTTCTTGGCCACCTTGATCTGGTAGCGGGTGGAGTCGATCGAGAAGTTGCGCAGCAGGGGCTGGCTCAGGCTGAGGTTGAAGTTCGACGCGAACGACGGGTTGAACGCGCTGAAGACGGAGTTCGTGGTCTGGCGGTTGTTGTTGAAGTCGGCCTCGAAGGTCCCGCCCGTGGGGAGGCTCTGGAAGGCCCCGAAGTTGTAGGTCAGGGTCCGGGTCAGCGGAGCGGCGGCGCCCGCGAAGGCGTTGGAAGCCGGCTGCGTGTTCGAGCGCTGCCCCAGCGTGGAGATGACGTAGGGTTCGTAGTAGCCCTTGAGCTGGCGGACGTTGTAGTCGCTTTCCTCCGGGTTGTACCTCTCCACCGCGATGTCGGCGTTGTTCTCGAGCGTGCGCTTGACCGCGTCGTCGAGCGACAGATCGAGCACGGGCCGTCCGTCCGGGGCCGGCGACGCGAGCGTCGTCGGCCTGGGGCTCGGCGAAGGGGCGGGCGCCTGGGCGAAAGCGGGTGCGGCCGAGACCAGGAGCAGGGCGAACGCGGCACGACTCACTCGCATCATTCTTGACTAGACCTCCAACGGTGCTGGCGACGCTTTTCGTCCG
The DNA here is from genome assembly GCA_035715025.1 of Vicinamibacteria bacterium. Classification (GTDB taxonomy): domain Bacteria; phylum Acidobacteriota; class Vicinamibacteria; order Fen-336; family Fen-336; genus AA29. The sequence continues at coordinate 65 of DASTLK010000722.1, read as the reverse complement.
GGCGGCAGCCCCCTACGACGATGGGGGCCGCTTGTGCAGATGCGACAGGTGCTTCGGACGATGGC
>DASTLK010000721.1:0-7608 GCA_035715025.1 Vicinamibacteria bacterium | reverse complement strand
TGCCGCCGGTCGAGATAGTCCCAGTGGAGGTAATCGGGCGGCCCGCCGTACCAGGGATAGAAATCGAAGATGAAGTGGCGCCGGAGGTCGGAGAAGCGCTGGGCGAGAGTCGGCAGGGTCGCCGGCGAGGGAGCCACGAGCGGCGGTCCCGCGGCCAGGGCGGGCCTGGCCCAGCTCGCGGCCAGCGAAGCGGCCGGCCAGGCGAGAGCGGCGCGCCCCGCCCTCTCCAGGAACGCCCGCCGGGTGTGCATGGTCCCCACTCTCGGTCTCCCAGACGATTGTAGGCCTGGGAAGCGCCAGGGGCGCCATCGCGATCAGGGGCGGCGGTGACTCGCGATCTCATCCAGGCGACCGTCGACCTGGGTGACCAGGGACGTGACCAGATCGGCCACATCACGATAGAACGGCCGATCGATCCGCTCGAACGTGTCCGTGGGAGCGTGGTAGTCCGCGTGGTCCTCGACCCCCAGGTACAGGTAGGCGATGCCCGCCTCCGCGAAAGGCCCGTGGTCGGAGCTCTCCGTCCAGTTCTCGACCAGGCCCGCGCGATACCACGAACGGTCGTGGCCGAGGTGGACGTGGACGGGGCTCCGGAGCGCCACCGCCTCGACGTCGGGGCGCAGCCACGGCTGGGGTCCGGTGCCGGCGACGGTCAAGTCCGATCCCTCGCTGCGGCTGAGCATGTCCAGGTTCACGTCCATGCCGATCGGCGGCATGTCCGCCGGCGGCGCGGCCAGGAACGCCAGGGCCCCGCGGAGTCCGAGCTCTTCGGCGTCGAACGCCGCCAGCACCACGGGGTGGCGCGGGGGCATGCCATGGAGCACGCGCGCGACGGCCAGGAGGGCGGCGACGCCGGATGCGTTGTCGTCCGCGCCGGGATACAGGTTCCCGTTCCGGATGCCCAGGTGATCGTAGTGCGCGGACACGACGAGCGCGGGGCCCGGGGCCGATCCCGGTATCAGGGCCAACACGTTGGTGCCTCGCATCGGTATCCTCACGGCCCGGTCGCGGCGCCAGATCGCCTTCACGCTCGTGTGGGTGAACGCGAACGGATGCTCGTAGGCCCCGCCCAGCGGCGATGCCCCTTCGTCCCTCAGGCGTTGGACGATGTAGGCGCGTGCCCGCGCGTTGCCCTCCGTGCCCGTCCGCCGGCCCTCCATGTCGGGTGCGGACAGGCGCCGCACGTCCTCGAGGAGCTGTCCCTCGTCCACGTTCGCGGCCCCCCGCGTGCCTCCGGGAAGCGTCGCGTGGAGCCGTCGCGTCTCGAGCGCCGTCGCGGCGCCCAGCCAGACCGCGACCAGAGCGAGGACGGCCAGCCGCCGGAGGATCCCGCGGCGAGTGGGCCAGTGGAAGCGCATGGCGACGATCCTAACCGGATGACGGCGGCGGGGGAGTGAGGCACGATGAGGGCCGTCTCCGCGCCATGTGGTCCACGCTCGTCGACTCGCTCGTCTACTTCCCCGACCGGGAGCTCTACGGAGACCCCGCGGACGTTGGGCTGGCCTTCACCGACCTCACGATCCCGACCGAGGACGGAGAGCGCCTGCACGCCTGGTGGGTCCCCACGCGAGCGGCGCCCGCGCGCGGCCACGTCCTCTTCTTCCACGGCAACGCCGGCAACGTATCGCACCGTCTCGATCACGCGCGGGCCCTCACCGGAGCCGGCCTCGACGTCCTTCTCCTCGACTACCGCGGCTACGGCCGCAGCACGGGCCGGCCGGGCGAGGAAGGGCTGGCTCGGGACGCGCGCGCGGCCCGGGCCGCGCTGGTGGCGGGCGGACAGGTGGACGCCGCGCGCCTCGTCTACATGGGGGAGTCGCTGGGGGGCGCGATCGCGCTCCGGCTCGCCCTGGAGGCGGCGCCCCTCGCCTGCGTGCTGCAGTCCACGTTCACCAGCCTGCGCGACGTGGCGCGCCAGCACTATCCGGCCGCGCTGTCCGCGCTGGCCGGGGATGCGTATCCCAACCTGGAACGTATCGGCCGCCTGCGCGCGCCGGTCTTGATCCTGCACGGCGAGGTCGACGAGATCGTTCCCGTGGGGCACGCGGAGGCCCTGTTCGAGGCCGCCCGGGAGCCGCGGCGTTTGCACGTCGTCCCCGGAGCGGGACACAACGACCTCGTGCAGGCGATGGGTCCGTCCTACGGGACAGAGGTGGCCGCCTGGCTGCGGTGACGGCCGTCGACCGCGTGATCGCGGTGGGCGCCTTCGTGGTCTTGACGGGAGTGGCGCTCGCGTTTCCGCCGCGTCCGTTCGGCGACGCGCCCGAATATCTCCTCATGGCCGAGTCGTGGGCCGCGCACGGCAGTCCCGAGCTGCGGCCGGGCGACGTGGAGGCGCTGCGTCGCCGGGCGGCCGCTTCGGGGATCGCCGTCTCGCCGGACGACGCGCTCGGCAACTACTTCGAGGGACGCGACGGCCGGTTCTACTGCTATCACTTCTCCTTCTACCCGCTGCTGACGCTGCCGGCGCGGCTGGCCCTGCGCGCCGTGGGCGGAGACGTGCTCGAGGCCGGCCCATTGACCAACGCGATCGCGCTGGGGGGCGCCATCGCCGCCGTGCTCCTCCTCGTGCCCGCGGGAACCTGGGCCCGGCGCGCGGCGGCCGCGCTGCTCCTGTCCTCGCCGGCGCTGGGCTTCCTGCTCTGGCCCCATCCGGAGGTGCTGTCTTTCGCGATGGCCACGCTCGCCCTGGCGGCGGGATCGCGCGGAGCGAGCGGGCTGGCCACGCTGTGCGCCGCCATCGCGTCCATCCAGAACCCGCCGCTGGCCCTCCTCGCCGTCTTCGAGGCCCTGCGCCCTCGGCTCGCGGGCGCCCCCGTCCGCTGGTCTCGTGGCCGCGTGGGGCTCACGCTGGTGGCGGGCCTCCTCGTGCTCGCCTCTCCGCTCTTCTTCCTCGCGCAGTTCTCGACCCCCAACCTGGCCGCCTACGAGACGGCGGGCGCGCACGCGATGGGGATCGGCAAGGCCGCCTCCCTGATGCTCGATCCGGAGCTGGGCCTCGTGCGGTACGCCCCCCTCACCGTCGGCCTGCTCGTCGCGCTCGTGGTGATGGCGGCGCGCCGTTCCTCCCGGACGCTGGAAGGCGCGCTCGTGGTGGTGCTCGCCCTCGTGATGCTGCTCTGCTCGGCGACGGGGAACTGGAACCACGGCACGACCGGCCCGAGCCGGTACGTGGTCTGGATGTTTCCCGTGATCGCCTATCTGCTCACCCTGGGGCCGACGGCGACGGGCCTCCTGGTTGGACCGCGCCCCACCTGGGCGGCGCTGCTGGCCGCGGCGGTCCTCGCGCAGGTGGGAGTGGCCGCCGTGCGTGGTGGCGTGAGATCGCCCCTCGACTACCTGCAGCATTCGACGATGGCGCGGGCCATCCTGGATCGTTGGCCCGCCGCCTACGCCCCCAACTTCGAGGTCTTCCGCGAACGGACCGCCCATACCGAGGCCGACCTCGACGGTCCCTTCATCCACGAACGGGACGGGCGGTGCCGGAAGGCGCTCGCACGCTGGAAGCATGCGGACGCCCTGCGCGCGCGCTGCGGACCGATGCCCGACGACGTGCGCGCCTTCTTCGACATCCGCCCGCCGAAGGAGGAGAAGGGCCGCTGGATCTACGTCGACTATTGAATCCGGCGACCCTCGCGCGGCGTCGGGCGGCCGCTACTCGAGGGGAGGCTCGGACCAGTCCGACGGCGACGGCCGCAAGTCCTGGCGGGCCAGGATGCGCGCGCACGTGTTCCAGCGCAGGACGGCGTCGTCGTTCCCGGCGGGACGGATCGCCTCCGCCTTCTCGAACCAGGTCATGGCCTCCTGGAACGCTTCGTAGGCGATGGCCCGGGCGCCGTGCCCGCCCCTCTTGAGATGGGCCTTGGCCCGGCGCTCGGAGATGATGCCGGCGTAGTAGGCGCGCTCGTAGTCGTCCCGGAGCCGAGGGAGCACCTCGCGCGCGCGGGGGAGGGCATCCGCCGAGCCCTCGCCGAACTGGTCGGTGAGGGCGAGGACCAGCATCACCAGCGCGCGCGCGTTCTGGGGGTCGAGGGTGAGGACGTCCAGGCAGATGCTCTCCGCATCCACCGGCTCGTTCAGGAGCCGATAACGCTCGGCCTTCTCCAGGGCACGAGGAATGCCCTCCCGCGTCACGGGCTTGGGCTCCAGCATGGTCGCCTCCTCCCGGGCACTCATCCGGCGCCTATCATCCGAAATAGCTTCCGAACGGGGTCGTAGAACCGGTCCACCACCCGCTCCTTGAGCGGGATGATGGCGTTGTCGGTGATGGTGATCCCCTCCGGGCACACCTTCGTGCAGCACTTCGTGATGTTGCAGTAGCCGATCCCGTGCGCGTCGCGGAGCGCAGGGAGCCGGTCCTCGACGTCGAGGGGATGCATCTCCAGCGCGGCCACGTGCACGAGGAAGCGCGGGCCGATGAAGCCGTCGTACAGCCGATGGTCCCGCAGCACGTGACACACGTCCTGGCAGAGGAAGCACTCGATGCACTTGCGGAATTCCTGGACGCGGTCCACGTCGGACTGCGCCATGCGCCAGGTCCCGTCGGGAGCGTCCGGTGGCCGCGGCTTGAAGGGCTTGATCGCCTTCTTCACCGCGAAGTTCCAGGACACGTCCGTCACCAGGTCCTTGACCAGCGGGAAGGCCTTCATGGGCTCGAGCACGACCGGTTTGTCGAGAGGGAGGTCCGAGAGCCGGCTCATGCACATGAGCTTCGGCAGGCCGTTGACCTCGGCCGAGCACGATCCGCACTTGCCGGCCTTGCAGTTCCAGCGCACGGCCAGGTCGGGGGCCTTCTCGGCCTGGATGCGGTGGACGGCGTCGAGCACGACCATGCCCTCCGCGACCTCGGTGGTGTAGTCCACGAAGCGGCCGCCCTGGGCGTCGCCACGCCGGATGCGGAAGGTCGCGGTCGTGGCCATTACTTCATCTCCTCGATGACTTGTCTCAGCTCCGGGGGCATCTCCGGGATCGGCACGCGTTCCACGCGCATCGCTCCGTCCGCTCCCCTGCGCACCACGACGTTGAACTTCGCGGAGGCCGGGTCCTTGTCCGGGAAGTCCTCGCGGAAATGGGCGCCCCGGCTCTCCTTGCGCTCCAGGGCCGAGCGGGTGACGGCTTCGGACGCGGTGAGCAGGTTCGGAAGGTCGAGCGCGGTGTGCCAGCCCGGGTTGTACTCGCGGTTGCCGTCGACGGGCACGCGGCGCGACCGCTCCCAAAGGCCCTGCAACCCTTCGAGGGCTTGCCGCATCTCGCCCTCGTTGCGCACGATGCCCACCAGGTCCTGCATCATCTCCTGGAGGTCGTGCTGGACGCGGTACGGCCCGTCCGCATGGCCGTCGCGGCGCGCGAACGGTTCCACTGCATGCTGCGCGGCCGCATCCAGGCGGGCAGGATCGATCCGTCCGGGGCCGCTCTCGCGCGCGAAGCGGGCCGCGTGCTCTCCCGCCCGCCGGCCGAACACGAGCAGGTCCGAGAGCGAGTTCCCGCCCAGGCGATTGGCGCCGTTGATCCCGGCCGCGCATTCGCCTGCCGCGAACAGCCCGGGCACGGTGGACATCTGCGTCTCCGCGTCCACGCGCACGCCGCCCATGACGTAGTGGGTCGTGGGTCCCACCTCCATCGGCTCGCGCGTGATGTCGATGTCGGCGAGCTGCTTGAACTGGTGGTACATGCTGGGCAGCTTGCGCTTGATGTGCTCCTCGGCGTTGGGGAGCCGCTTCTTGATCCAGGAGATGTCGAGGTAGACGCCGCCGTGCGGGCTGCCCCGTCCCTCCTTGATCTCGCGCACGATGCAGCGCGAGACGTGGTCGCGGGTGAGCAGCTCCGGCGGCCGCCGCGCGGCCTTGTCACCCTGGGTGTATCGCCAGCCCTCTTCTTCGTTGTCGGCGGTCTGGCCCTTGTACGCCTCGGGGATGTCCGCGAACATGAACCGGCGCCCGTCCTTGTTGGTGAGGATGCCGCCCTCGCCGCGCACGCTCTCCGTGACCAGGATCCCCTGCACGCTCGGCGGCCAGATCATCCCCGTGGGATGGAACTGCACGAACTCCATGTCCATGAGGTCGGCGCCCGCCGCGTAGGCGAGGGCATGGCCGTCCCCGGTGTACTCCCAGCTGTTGCTGGTGATCTTGTACGCGCGTCCGATCCCGCCCGTGGCCAGGACCACCGCGCGGGCCTCGAACACCTTGAACCGGCCGCGTGGGCGATCGAAGCCGAAGGCGCCGACCACGCGCCCGTCGTCCACGAGGAGGCGGGTCACCGTGCATTCCATGTGCACGTCGATGCCCTGGTGGACGCCCCGGTCCTGGAGGGTGCGGATCATCTCCAGCCCGGTGCGGTCGCCCACGTGCGCGAGGCGCGGATACCGGTGTCCGCCGAAGTTGCGCTGGAGGATGCGTCCGTCGGGAGTCCGATCGAAGACGGCGCCCCAGGCCTCCAGCTCCCGCACCCGCGCGGGGGCCTCCTTGGCGTGCAGCTCCGCCATTCGCCAGTTGTTCACGTACTGCCCGCCGCGCATGGTGTCCGCGAAGTGGACTCTCCAGTCGTCGCGGTCGTCCACGTTGGCCAGCGCGGCCGCGATGCCTCCCTCGGCCATGACCGTGTGCGCCTTCCCCAGGAGCGACTTGCACACGAGGCCGACGGACACGCCGCTCGCGGAGGCTTCGATGGCCGCGCGCAGGCCCGCGCCCCCCGCCCCGATCACCAGCACGTCGTGGCGATGGGTCTCGTAATCGGCCATTCAGAGGAGCCTGACGTCGTGCCACACGCCCATCGCGAGCATGCGCACGTAGAGGTCGGTGAAGGCGACGCCGACGAGGCTGGGCCAGCCCCACCGGTGATGCCACCGGTTCAGCACGCTCACGCCGTCGTACGCGCGCTGGCAGAGAGGAGAGCGTGAGATCTCGTCCCGCCCGCCGCCCACCAGGTGGCGCAGGGAATGGCAACCCAGGGTGTAGCCGGCGAGGAGGACGACGTTGGTGGCCAGGACGAGCGTCCCCACGCCGACGCCGAACGTCGCTCGCCCCGTGACCGGGTCGGCGAACCAGAGCGCCTCCCACACGTCGCGGCCGAGGACGAAAAGGAAGAGCACGGCCAGGTAGAGGAAGTAGCGGTGCACGTTCTGCAGGATCAGGGGGAACGACCGCTCGCCGCGGTAGCACGCGCGCGGCTCTCCGACCGTGCACGCGGGAGGGTCGGCCCAGAACGCCTTGTAGTAGGACCCGCGGTAGTAGTAGCAGGTCACGCGGAACGACGCCGGCACCCACAGGATCAGGAGGGCGGCGGAGAAGGGGATCCATCCCGGCCACCAGCTCGGCCGCGGCCCGAACCATGCGTGGGGCCCCTCACCGAAGAGGAGGGGCGAGTAGAAGGGGGACAGGTACGGCCCCCACGCGTAGTCCTTCCCTTGCAGGGCGGCCCAGGTGGCGTACACCACGAAGGCGGACAGGACGAGGAACACGAGCGCCGGCTGGACCCACCACGCGTCCGTGCGCATGGTGCGGCCGAATCCGCCCGCCTTGAGGGAGACTTCGGCCTGGCTCATTGGCGGCGCAGGCTAACATCCGCACTGGGGCGCTGCAAGGCTCACCGCGAAGAACGGAGAGCGGGTGC
>DASTLK010000720.1:0-2475 GCA_035715025.1 Vicinamibacteria bacterium | reverse complement strand
GTAGAGGACGCCCACGCCCTTGGGGGCGTAGATCTTGTGCCCGGACAACGCGAGCAGGTCCACGTCGAGGGCCCGCACGTCGATGGGGATCTTGCCCGCGGCCTGCACCGCGTCGCAGTGGACGAGCGCGCCCCGCGCGTGCGCGAGGCGAACCACTTCTTCCACGGGCTGGATCACGCCCGTCTCGTTGTTGGCGAGCATGACCGCGACGAGCGCGGTGGTGTCGTCGACCCTGGACGCGAGCTCCTCGAGGTCGATGACGCCGTCCGCGCCGGCGCGCACGGACGCGACCGGCCAGCCTTCCTCGCCCAGGGAGCGGGCGGTGTTCATCACGGCGTGGTGCTCGAGGGCCGAGTAGACGATCCCCCGCCGGGGCGGTCGCGCGATGCCGGCCGCGCCGCGGACGGCCAGGTTGTCGGCCTCGGTGCCGCTGGACGTGAAGACGATCTCGGCCGGATTGGCCCCGATCAGGCGCGCGACTTCCGCCCGCGCGTCGTCCAGCGCGGCCCGTGCCTGCTGGCCGAACCAATGCAGGCTCGAGGCGTTGCCGAAACCCTCGCCGAGCGCGGGCAGCATGGCCTCGAGCACGCGCGGATCGACCGGCGTCGTCGCGTTGTGATCCAGGTAGATACGCTCCACGAGGTGATTCTACCGCCCGGGCGGTTTTTCTCTACAATCCGCGGGATGCCGACCATCGTGGCGCTCCTTTCCGACTTCGGAACCCAGGACCATTACGTGGGCGCGATGAAGGGCGCCGTCCTGTCCGTGTGCCCGGACGCCCAGCTCGTGGACGTCGTCCACGAGCTCGCGCCGCACGACGTGGAGGCGGGCAGCTTCGTGCTGGCGGCGGCCGTCGAAGCCTTCCCGACGGGGACGGTCTTCCTGGCCGTCGTCGATCCCGGCGTGGGGACGCCGCGCCGCGCGCTCGCGGTGCAGACGGAAGCCCATCGCTTCGTGGCCCCCGACAACGGCCTCCTGACCCACATCCTCGCCGACCACCACACCGCCCGCGTTCACGCCATCACGAACGCCGGCCTGTTCCGCTTCCACGTCTCGCCGACCTTCCACGGACGGGACGTCTTCGGCCCCGTGGCCGGTCATCTCGCGCGCGGGATGCCGATCGAGGAAGTCGGACCGGTGGCGGAGGACCCCCACCGGCTGGCCCTGCCCGCCGTGCGGCGTCGGAGCAAGGACGAATGGGAGGGCGAGGTCGCTTACGTGGACCGCTTCGGCAACCTGACCACGAACGTCTCGGATCGCGACCTGAGCGAGCTGCTGTCCAACTTCGGCGGCGACCCGACCGAGGTCGTCGTCGTCGTCGAGGGGGCGGTGCTGCCGCTGGTTCGGACGTACGGGGACGTCCCCGAAGGGGAACCGTGTGCCCTGGTCGGCAGCAGCCGCCGCCTCGAGATCGCCATCCACGGGGGCAACGCCGCTCGCATTCTCGGGGCGGCCCGGGGCGCATCCGTGCGCATCCGACCCGCCCTCAGTGGCCGTTCCTGAGTGGAGAGCGTGTGCTATCATCGACCCGTTCTCGGCCCGGCTTTTCTTAGGTTTAGCGGACTTCCCGCGATGGCGGGGACGCCCGCTCCGCCCTGGCCTCGAGGGGTGAACAAGGCGCATGCGGGAGGTACTGGTGGCGGGCGCCGTGCGCACCCCGATCGGCAAGTTCGGCGGCGGCTTGGCGTCGCTGACCGCCGCCCAGCTCGGCACGGCCGCGTCCGCGGAAGCCTTGCGGCGGAGTGGCGTCGCCCCCGCCCAGGTCGACGAGGCGGTCATCGGCTGCGCCCGGCAGGCGGGCGGCGGCCCCAACGTCGCGCGCCAGGTCGCCTTTCGTGCCGGCATCCCTCGGGAAGTGCCCGCCTTCACCGTGAACATGGCGTGCGGCAGCGGCCTCAAGTCGATCGACCTCGCCTACCGCGCCGTGCGCGATGGTGATGCCGACGTCGTGCTGGCGGGCGGGACGGAGTCGATGAGCCGGGTCCCCTATCTCCTGACCGGCGCGCGCTGGGGCTACCGCATGGGCGACCAGAGCGCGGTGGACGGCATGTACCAGGACGGCTTCCTGTGCCCCCTGGCCGAGCAGGTCATGGGGGAGACGGCGGAGACGCTGGCCGCGCAGTACCGCATCCCGCGCGAAGAACAGGATGGCTTCGCCCTGCGCAGCCAGCAGCGCGCGGCGCGGGCCTGGGACGAGGGACGCTTTCGCGCGGAAGTCGTGCCGCTGACGGTGCCGGCGCGCGGGGGCGAGGTCGAGGTGTCGCGCGACGAGCACCCTCGGCCCGACGCCACCGCGACATCGCTGGCCAGACTGCCGTCCGTGTTCAAGGAAACGGGCGGCACCGTCACCGCTGGCAATTCCTCGGGCATCACGGACGGTGCGGCGGCCCTGGTCGTGCTGGCCGCGGATCGCGCGGCGGAGCTCGGCGTGCGCCCGATGGCCCGCCTGCTCGGCGTGGCCGCGGCGGGCGTCGA
>DASTLK010000719.1:0-1692 GCA_035715025.1 Vicinamibacteria bacterium | reverse complement strand
AGCACCTGCGCGGGCGTCAGCATCGCTCAGACCGCGTACACGATCTCCATGCGCAGGCCCTTGCTGTCGTGCTCGGGCGTCGCGGGCAGCGTCCTCAGCCGCTCGACACCGAGGCGCGCCGTCACCGCGCCGACGAGCGCGTCGATGACGTCGTCCGGCCGCACGGCGCTCTTTCGATGCGCCCTCGTCACCTCGTCCACGATCGCGGCCGCCGCCGGAAGATGACGGGCCAGCACGGCGATGCGCTCGGCCGCGCCTTCCGCGGTCCGCTTCGCGTGCCGCATCGGGCGCGCGGCCAGGCCCCAGAAGCAGACTTCGGGATGCATCTCGCGGATGACGGGGCCCGAGGCCCACGACTGGCGCAGGTACTGCTCGACGTCGAGGATCCGCGGCGCGATGTGGAAGGACTGCTTGGAGAGCCGGCGGCCGGTGCGCCGGTGGTTCTCGGCGGAGGCGGCCGGATAGGCGGTCAGTGCCAGCGCCGACCGGCACGGCGCGGGGAACACCGAAGAGGCGCGCGGGCCCAGCGTGGCCCGCGCTTCCAGGTCGCACTGCCGCTCGTCGCGCTCGGAGTCGCGCAGGCCGATGGGCACGTCCACGAGCACGAGGGCTGTGGGATGGCGCTGCGCGACGTCGGCGATGGTCGGCGCGACGAGGTGCGAATGCGCGCCCGACTCGGTGAGCGCGATCGCGATCCAACCGGCCCGGCAGCCGTCCACTCCGACGAAATCCACGGGCCGGAAGTATAGAGCGCGGGGGCGGCGGTCAGCCGCTGACGCCCGTCTCCGGCTCCGTGCCCGGGAGGTTCTCGACGCGCAGGTCCTTCTCCGCTCCGCGCGGCAGCGAGACCGGAGTCTGCGCCTGACAGCAGGGGCAGCGGACCTCGACCGTCACGTAGGACTCGAGCGGATCGGCGGCGTGCCAGACCTCGAACCGCGATCCGCAGTGGGCGCAGCGGTGCTGCTCGTTCCGGCGTGTCGTCTTCGGAGGGAGCGCGAGCATGAATCCACTGTACAGGAGCCGCGGCCGAGCGGGCGCTAGCGCAGGTACTTCTCGCGCAGGGACCGGATGTGCCGCAGCTCGTGCCCGGCGATGTGGAAGGCGAGGCCGCGCACGGAGGTGGTGTAGTCGCTGACCACGCCGCGGCGGCGCCAGGCCTCCGCGGGCAACCCGCCCAGCAGGGCGAGCGTGGCCTGCCGCACTGCGCGGTACTCGCCCAGCAGGCTGACCAGCGGACGCGTCTCGAATCCCGCGGCCGCGACGTATCGGACCTCGTCGAACGAGGGCAGCGGGGCGGCATCGCCGCGCGCGATGCACAGGGCCCGATAGGCGTAGATGCGCTCGTCGTCGGCGATGTGACCGAGGACTTCCTTCAGCGTCCATTTGCCCGGCGAATAAGTGAGGCCGCGGACACGCTCCTCGTCCAATGACTCGACGAGGAGGACGGTCTGGCGCCGCTGGGCGACGAGGGCCGCGATCGCGTCGTCACCGAGCACGAGGTCGATGTCGGGCTTGGCATAGGCAGCGATCTCGTCGTCGCCGGGCCGTCCAGAAGGCGCGCGTGACGCGGGCGGAATGAGTTCCACCGCTACCTCATCACCGACCACCAGAGGGCGTTGAAGAGGAAGGGATACGTGCCGGGCGTCTGCGCGCGGTGCTGCGGCCGGAAGCCCAGCAGCACGACCTTGCCCT
>DASTLK010000718.1:0-13379 GCA_035715025.1 Vicinamibacteria bacterium | reverse complement strand
GCACTTCGCGCGGACCCTGGCCGCGGACGCGGTGGTAGATGGGCGCGCGCTCGAACTGAAGCTCCACGACGTTGGTGCCCCGGCGCATGGCTTCGGGCGGGACGTCGAAGCGGTACTCGGACCAGGCGGGCACCATCGGCTTCCGGCCGACGGACACGCCGTTCCACAAGACCTCCATCGACTGTGAATCCGGCGTCTCCAGCGCCCGCGCCCGCAGCCGCAGCACGACACCGCCGGGCGCATCGATGGGCAGGGCCAGGCGCGCGTTGCGGTCGGTCACCCAGCGGGCGGCCTCGCCGTCTTCGACCGTCGGCTCCGAGAGGTGGCGCGCGGGTTCGGGAAGCCGCAAGAGCGCGGCCTCGCCGCCCAGGTCCACGTGGGTGGAGTCGCCGTCCAGCAGCGGCTCTCCGGTGTAGGCGGCGAGGACGCGCACGGCCGCTCCCGGCGCGAGCGGCTCGAGGGTGCGATAGGTACCGGCGGCCAGATCGTCGGCGACCCGGGCCAGCGCGGACCGCACCGGGACCGCGACTCCGGGAAGGGGCCGAAGCGCGTCCACGGCGAGGTCGTAGCGCAGGGCCAGGAAGGCGATGAGGACCATCGGCACCGCCGCTCGCGCCAGCGGCGCGAGGAGCACCGCGAGGCCGGGAGCGAGCAGGGGAACGACGCCGGTGTAGCGACGCACGTGGTACCAGTCGAAGACGCTCGCATTCACGTACCACATGGCCAGGAGAACGGGCGCTACGCCGAGGACGTACCGGGGGTCGCGCCGGAGGAGCAGCACCAGGCCGGCCACCGCCGCCAGCATCAGGGGATGGGTCACGAAGAGGCCGCCACGCGCATCGACCAGCGCGTCGAGCAGCCGCGGATGGGACAGGCTCATGAAGGCGGCACCGTGCAGCCGCTCGTGCGGCACCAGGAAGGGGCGCCCGAACATGGCCTGCCAGGCCAGGACCTGGGGCAGTGCGGTCACCGCGAACGCGCCCCCGAAGGCGGCGATCGCGCGCGCTACCGCGCGGCGATCCGCGGGCGTCTTCAAGCGGAGGGCGAGCTCCAGGCCGGGCAGGATCAGCAGCAGTCCGTCTTGCGAGCGGGCCAGGAAGGCGAGGCCGACGGCCACCCCGCAGGCGGCGGCGGCGCGCACCACACGCGCCGGCTCGCTCGCCTCGCGCAGCCGCAGGTACGTCCAGAGGGTGAGCGCGGCCGCCGCGAACTCGATGCCATGGGCCATGGCCGGCATGACCGAGAGGTAGAACCGCAGCGGCGACCCGACCCAGCACAGCACCGTCGTCCAGAGCGCGGCCGCCGGGGAGACGAAGCGGCGGAGGGCGGCCATGAGAACGAACAGCCCCGCCGCCCCATAGACGAACGTGGCGAGGGATACGGTCGCGGCGTAGATCGGCTCCGTTCCGTCCGGCGCGGGCAGGCCAAAGGGACGCGCGGCCTCGCGGCCGAGGTGCACGAGGACGACGAACGGGCTCCAGAGGACCGGGGCGCCGATGGCTTGCAAGTTCTCGCTCTCGTGGCCGCCCCAGCCCAGCAGCTCGTAGTCGTTGGCCAGGCGGAGGTCGGCGTCGAAGAGGACCGAGCGCAAGGACGAGTAATAGCTGACCGGATCACCTATCTCGATCCGGCGGGTGTGGTCGACGTAGGTGGGGACGAGGAGCGCGGCCAGGACCAGCACGGGCCAGTGCTCGCGCAGCCCACCGTCGCGCGCGCGGAGCGCGCCCGCGAGGACCGCCACCGCGAGGAGACCTGCCGCCCACTGCCAGGGCCGCAGGCCGGGCCCGGCGTAGGGCCGCGCGAGGTCGAGGGCGACGAGCAGGACGAGGCTGGCCGCCGCCGCGGCCCGCCCCGGCGCCCTAAGGCCTCGGAGCGGGAGGGGCGGCGTCATTCCGATAGACGGTGCCGCCGCGCATCACGAACACCACCTTCTCCGTCGCCTTGATGTCGGCGAGCGCGTCGCCGGCCACCGCGATCACGTCGGCGTCCTTCCCGGCTTCGAGGGTGCCGATCGCCTTGTCCAGGCCGAGCAGGACCGCCGCGGAGGAAGAGGTACGCAAGGCGGCGGCCGGCGTCATTCCGTGCGCGACGAGGAGCGAGAACTCTTCCGCGTTGCGGCCGTGCGGGCTGACCGCGGAGTCGGTGCCGAAGGCGACCTTCACCCCCATGGCCAGGGCGCGGCGGAACATCGCGGACCGTGCGGCCACCGCCGCCCGCGCCTTGGCCGCGATCTCGGGCGGATAGTGCCGCTCGGCCGCCTTGCCCGCCACGTACTCGCCCGCGAGCAGGGTGGGCACGAGATAGGTCCCGCGCTCCTTCATGAGCCGCAGCGCTTCCTCGTCCAGGAACGAGCCGTGCTCGATGGAGTCGATGCCGGCGCGGATGGCGACCTTCGCGCCCTCTGCCCCGTGGGCATGCGCGGCCGTCTTCTTCCGCAGGCGATGCGCTTCGTCCACGATCGCGTTCATCTCGTCCTGCGTGATCTGCGGCGTGTCCACCTCGTCCGCGAGCGAGAGCACGCCGCCGGTCGCGCATACCTTGATGACGTCCGCGCCGTACTTCACCTGGAAGCGGACGGAGTCCCGGAAGGCGTCGGGCCCGGCGGCGATGCCGTCCGCGATGCCGGGCTCGGGCCCGAAGAGCTGGTAGGGATAGCCGCTGTTGTCGCAATGCCCGCCCCGCGCGCCCAGGGCGTGCACGGCGACGAGCATCCGCGGGCCGGGGACCGTGCCCGCGCGGATCGCGTTGCGCAGGGCGACGTCCACGTAGTCGCTGCTCCCCACGTCACGGATGGTGGTGAAGCCGGCCATGAGCGTCCGGCGCGCGAACTCCGTGGCCCGGATCGCGGACTCGGGCGCGCTGCGGCGCAGCCCCGACACGGTGTCCGAGAGCCAGTTGTCGGAGGACTCGCCGGTGACGTGGGTGTGCGCGTCGATGAAGCCGGGCAGCAGGGTGGCGTCGCCGAGGTCGATCACGCGGGCCCCGGCGGGGACCACGAGCCCGCTCCCCACCGCCTTGATCGCGCCGCCCTCGACCACGACCATGCCGTCCCGCAGGGCCGCGTCCCCACGTCCGTCGAAGAGGCGCGCGGCCTTGAGGACGACCACGCCCGCCGGCGCCTCCGCCCCCGCCGCGGCCGCGGCCGAGCACAGGGCGAGCGCGGAGATCGCGATCGCGCGGACGACCGGGGGCATGACACGGAACGGGATCACGTCCATCGCGCCTCCTTGGCGGTGCCATCCTACAATGACCCGCGGTGCCCACCTTCGGCGCTCCTCGCTCGTGACGCGCGACGGCGCGCTGGTCTTCACCGGTCGCGTGGTCCGCACCTTCAGCCTGGGCGCCCTCTCCCTGGCCTTGCCCCTCCTCCTGAAGCACCGCGGGCTCTCCGCCGCCGCCCTGGGCGGCGTGCTGACCGCGACTCTGGTGGAGGATGCCCTGCTCACCGCCGCCGTCACCGCCCTGGCGCCGCGCTGGGGTCGCCGGCGGCTCCTGATCCTCTCCGCGATCCCGATGGTGGCCGGCGGCGTCGCGCTCGCGCTGGCCCGCGACACGGCCTGGCTGCTGGCCGCGGTCGTGGTCGCCGTGGTCAGCTCGAACGGGCAGGATGCCGGGCCGTTCTCGCCGCTGGAGGTCGCGATCCTGCCCGACGCGGTGGCGCCGCGGCGTCAGACGCGCGCCTTCGCCTGGCTCAACGTGGCCGGGTTCCTGCCCGCCGCGCTCGGCGCGCTCGTCGCCGGGCAATGGATCCGCACGGCGACGGCCTCCGGGGGCCCCTTCGAAGACGCGCTCCGCCGCGTGGTGTGGGCCTACGTCGCGGGCGGGGTCGTGCTGGCCCTCGTGTACTCCGGTCTGAGCCGCGGGGTGGAGCGCCCGCACGCGGGCCGCGACGCGGCCCCGCCGCGGACGTGGCTGGGCCTCCACCGCTCGCGGGGGATCGTCCTGCAGCTCGCCGGCCTCCAGGCCCTCGACGCCCTCGCGGGCGGGTTCGTCGCCCAGAGCCTCCTCGTGTACTGGTTCGACCTCCGCTTCGGGGCCGGCCCCGACGTGCTGGGCCGGCTGTTCTTCGGCACCCAAGTCCTCTCCGCGCTGTCGTTCCTCGCCGCCGCGCGGCTGGCCGAGCGCGTCGGCCTCCTCCACACGATGGTCTTCACCCACGTTCTCTCGAACCTGCTCCTGGCCCTGGTCGCGGTGATGCCGACCTTCCGGCTCGCCGCCGTGACCCTTCTCTGCCGCCACCTCTTTTCGCAGATGGACGTGCCCACCCGGCAGTCGTACACGATGGCGCTGGTGGCGCCGGACGAGCGCGCTCCCGCCGCCGGCCTCACCACCGCCGTGCGCGGCCTCGCGCAGTCCGTGTCGCCCGCCCTGACCGGGATCGCCCTGGCCCACGCTGCCTTCGGCCTGCCGTTCTTCGTCGCGGGAGGGCTCAAGATCGTCTACGACCTCGCGCTGTTCGCCCGCCTGCGGCGCGTCGTCCTGCCGATCGCCGTCGACGGGCGGCCCGCGCGTTGACACCTTTGGCGCGCGTCCCGTAGCCTTCGACGTGCCGCCGCCCGCTCTGGTCGACCTCCGCTCCGACACCGTGACCCGCCCGACGCCGGCCATGCGCCGCGCCATGGCGGAAGCGGAGGTCGGCGACGACGTGTACGGCGAAGACCCGACCGTCGCGCGCCTGCAGGACGTCGTGGCCGCGCGCCTCGGTTTCGAGGCCGCCTTGTGGGTGCCCACGGGCGTGATGGCGAACGAGATCGCCATCCGCATCCTCACCCGGCCGGGCCAGGAGGTCCTGGCCGAGGAGCGCAGCCACGTCGTGCAGTTCGAGCTGGCGGGGATGGCCGTCCTGTCCGGGGTCATGCCCCGGGTCCGGCGCACGGAGGACGGTCACCTCACCGCGGAGGACATCGACGCCGCCCGCCGTCCCGCCTCCTACATGCGCTCCGACCTCGGCCTGGTGGTGCTGGAGAACACGCACAACTTCGCGGGCGGCACCGTGGCCGACGCCGCGCTCATGCGCGCGGCCATCGCCGCCGCCCACGAGGCGGGCGTGCCCGTGCACGTCGACGGGGCCCGGCTGTGGAACGCCGCCGTCGCCCTCGGCACCTCGCTGGCCTCGCTGGTGGCGGGCGCGGATAGCGCGATGGTGACTCTCTCGAAGGGCCTTTGCGCACCGGCGGGCTCGGTCCTCGTCTCCTCCCGGGCCCGCATCGACGAGGCGCGCCGGGTGCGCAAGCAGCTCGGGGGTGGGATGCGCCAGGTCGGCGTCCTGGCCGCGGCCGGTCTGGTCGGGGTGGAGAGCATGGTCGACCGCCTGGCCGAGGATCACGTGAACGCGGCCCTCCTCGCGGAGGCGCTGGCCGGATGCCCGGGAGTCCGGGTGCGGCCGGCGCGGACGAACATCGTGGTGGCGGAGCTCGCGGAGCGGTCTGCGCCCGATCTGTCGGCCGACCTCGCGGGCCGGGGGGTCCTGGTTTCGGTCATGGACGCGCGGACCCTGCGTCTGGTCACCCACCACGACGTGAACGGCGAGGACTGCGCCCGCGCGGCGGCAGTGTTGCTGGAGGTCCTGGCTTAGGGCTGGCTTATTAAGTCAGGGGGGGCACTCCCGCATCATTCGCGATGGGCGGTCGCGGCCCCCCCTGAAACCCCCCTCGCGCGGCGCCGCCGCTGCGCGCCGCCGGCGCGCTCTGCGGTCGGTTGTGGCTGGGGCTCGTGTCCACGTACACACGGAGACACGGACGGCAAGTGTCGGAACTCCGCGTCAACGTTCGATCTCGCGATTGGCAAGCGGCGTGCTGAGGGAGGCGAACGGAGGATTCAATGCTGCTCGTCAAATACGTTCTGCTCGTCGCGGGTCTCTTCGGTCTGGGCTGGAGTGCCGCCCTCGTCCTTCTCGACCTGCGGCGACGGGAGGAAGAGCGGCGGCGACTCGCCGCGGCTCCACCTCCGGTCGACGGCCGCATCCCCGAGCCCCTGCCCCCGGTCCGGTGGCGGAGCGCGCGGCGCGAAGCGGCGGCCAGCGTCCTCTTCCTTCTCTATGGCCTGAGCATCGTCGTCGTACCCAGTGGGCGCGCCGGCGTTCGCGTGAGCCAGCTCTGGGGGACACGCCCGGGAGCGCTCTACCCCGGAGTCCACGTGGTCAAGCCGCTGATCGAAGAGGTCGTCCTCTACGACACCCGCGATCACCTCTGGCCGGTGGCGGTGGGGAAGACGGCGCCGGAGCCGCTCTCCGTCCAGTCCAAGGAGGGCCTGGCCGTGGGCCTCGCCGTCGGCGTCCGCTATCGCCTCGACCCGCAGCGGCTCGCCCACATCCATGCCGACCTGCCCCCCGACGTCGACGGCGACCTGGTGCCCGTGGTCGTGGCCAGCGCGTTTCGCGAAGTCGTGCCGAACTACATGGTCCGCGAGGTGTTCGCCACGCGTCGGGAGGAGGTCCGCCAGCGCGCGGCCGACATCATCGCGGCCAAGCTCGGCGAGGACGGCATCGTGGTGAAGGACGTGATGCTGCGCGACATCGTCCTGCCCGCGGAATATTCGAAGGGCCTGGAAGCGCTGCTCACCAAGCAGCAGCAGGCGGAGCGGATGGTCTTCGACGTCGAGATCAAGCAGAAGGAGGTCCGCACGGCGGAGCTGGAGGCGGAGGCGGACCGGATCCGGCAGGTGAAGGCGGCGGAGGCGCTGGGCCAGGTCCGGGTGCTCCAGGCCAAGGCGGAGGCGGACGCCATGCAGCACACCCTGCCCCTCAAGGAGAAGCAGGTCCAGCAGAGCCGTCTGGAGGCGGAGGCGCGCAAGGAGGCGACGCTCAAGAACGCGGAGGCGGCGGCGGAGGCCAAGGTCATCGACAGCAAGGCGGAAGTGCAGAAGCTGACCCTGATCGCGGGAGCGGACGCGCACCGCGTGCGCGTGATGGGCCAGGCGGAGTCCGAACGGATGAAGCTGGATTCCGACCTGCTGAAGGAGAACCCGCTCCTCATCCAGAAGATCGTGGCCGAGCGGCTTTCGGACAAGATGCAGATCATGATGGTGCCGACGGACGGGCGGAACTTCTTCGCGAACGACGTGTTCCGGAGCGCCTTCACGTTGCCGGCGGCCCCCGCCGAGGACGCGGCGCCTCCCGTGCCCGCGCGCACGGCGGCGCGGCGGCGCTAGAAGGGGCGCGCCGCTTCACCCATCACGGGGGCCGAATGCTATCGTCCGCCCGTGCTCCGCCGCGATCTCGACACCCTGGCCCGCCGCGCGCATGACGTCGTGATCGTCGGGGGCGGGATCCATGGCGCGGCCGCGGCCTGGGAGGCGGCCTCGCGCGGGCTCAGCGTGGCCCTCCTGGAAGCGGACGATTTCGGCGCCGGCGCCTCGTGGAACAGCCTGAAGACGATCCACGGCGGCCTGCGCCATCTCCAGAGGCTCGACGTGGCCGGCCTGCGTGAATCGGCGCGGGAGCGGCACGCGTTCATGGCGATGGCGCCCGCGCTGGTGCGGCCGCTCGGCTTCCTCGCCCTGGCCTCGGGGCGCGGCCTGCACGGCCGCGCCGCCCTCGCCCTGGGCGTGACCGTGGCCGGCCTCCTGTCCCGCGACCTGCACGCCGTCGTGCCGCCGCCGGCGCGGGCACGTACGCTCGCATCGGCGGAGGTCCGATCGCTCGTCCCCGGCCTGGTCGATGGAGGGCGGGGCGGCGCCCTGTGGTGGGACGCGCAGGTGGACAGCAGCGAGCGCCTCGTGCTCGCGCTGCTGCACGCGGCCGCGGACGCGGGAGCGGTGGTCGCGAACCGGCTCACCGTCACGGGCGTCCTCCGAGAGGACGAGACGGTCACCGGTGTCGTCGCCCAGGACGGGCTGACCGGCGCCACCATCGAGGTCGAGGGCGCCACCGTCCTCAACACCGCGGGACTGGGCGTCGACGCGCTGACGCGCGGGGCCGGAGTGCCGCCGCCGAAGGTGACGCCGCTGCGCGCGGTCAACCTCGTCCTCCGCCGGGCGATCGCGCGGGACGTGGCCGTCGGCGTCCGCAGCGGCGGCCGGTACCTCTTCGCGGTGCCCTGGCGCGACCGCACCATCCTCGGCACCGCGTATGCGCCCGTGACGACGCCGGCGCCGGAGCTGGCCGCCGACTTCCTGACCGAGGCGGCCCGGGCCTTTCCCTGGGCGGAGCTGGAGGCCGCCGACGTGTCGCTCGTTCACCAGGGCGTGGTGCCGGGCACGGGCAACGGAAGCGGCCTGGTGACGCGCTCACGCCTGATCGATCACGACCACGAGCACGGCGTGCCGGGCCTGCTCACGGTGGTGGCCGCGAAATACACGACCGCGCGCGCCGTCGCGCAGCAGGCGGTGGACGTGATCGAGGAGCGGCTGGAGCGCCCGCACGTCGCGAGCCGCACGGCTCTCGTCCCCCTGCCCGAGGCGCGCCTCCTCGAAGGCTCGTTGCGCGACCGCGCGCGCACGGCCGTGCAGAAGGAGATGGCGCTTTCGCTCGCCGATGCCGTGCTGCGCCGTCTCGACCTGGGCACGGCGGGCGAGCCGGCATCGGAAGATGTCGGCGTGGTCGCCTCCGTCATGGCCCACGAGTTCGGATGGGACCTGGCCCGGATCGGCACGGAACGCGCGGCCCTGGCCGGCTTCTACGCCGAGCGCCGACTGAGATAGGAAGGCGAATGCGACGCCTGCTCTTGCTGAGCAACTCGACGAACCACGGACAGGGCTATCTCGACCACGCCATGCCCGAGGTTCGCGCGCTACTGGTCGGCGTGAAGCGGCTGCTCTTCGTGCCGTTCGCGCTGCATGACCGAGCGGCCTACACGGCCAAGGCACGCGCCCGCTTCCTGTCCGAGGGGATCGAGGTGGAGGCCCTCACCGCGGACGAGAGCGGCCGGCGCGCCCTCCAGTCCGCGGAAGCGGTCTTCGTCGGCGGAGGCAACACCTTCCGTCTCCTCGAGACGCTGCAGGAGGCCGCCCTGCTCGAGCCCCTGCGAGAGCGGGGCCAGGCGGGCCTGCCGTACCTGGGCGCCAGCGCGGGCATCAACATCGCCTGTCCCACGATCAAGACCACCAACGACATGCCGATCGTACAGCCGTCCCGCTTCGAGGCCCTGGGCCTCGTCCCCTTCCAGATCAACCCGCACTACTTCGACCCCGATCCGGAGTCGCGCCACATGGGGGAGACGCGCGAGGACCGCATCCGCGAGTTCCTCGAGGAGAACGACGTGGCCGTGGTCGGCCTGCGCGAGGGGGCATGGCTGCGCATCGAGGGGAAGGGCGGGCAGGTGGGGGGCGCGGCCGCGGCACGCGTCTTCCGCCGCGGGCGAGCGCCGGAGGAGCTCGCACCCGGCGCGTCTCTGGAATCGCTGCTCGCGGCACGGGGCTGAGCCGGGGACGCCCGCGTCACTTGTCGCGGAATTCCTGCGCCCACTGCCAGCGGACCTTCACCGGCACGCCGTTCTTGCGCGCGGGCGCGAACTCCCAGCCGCGGATGGCTTCGAGCACCGCCGCGTTCAGGACCTCACCCGCGGACTCGACGACGTGCAAGTCCTGGGGGCGGCCTTTCTCGTCGACCAGGAACTCGACGCTGACCTTGCCGAGGTAATGGAACCGCTCGGCCGCCTTGGGATAGCCGGCGGCCTCACCCTTGATGCGGTGCGGGGGCGTGACCGTCGCGTCCATCGCGACGAGGTCCCCCTCCTTCACCGCCGGCGCGGACATCGGACCCGATGTGGACTGGCCGGAACGGTCCCGCTCGAGGCGCAGCGAGACGTCGGCGAGCTGGCCCCAGCGTCCTTCCACCTCTGTCGTGGCGGGGGTGTAGCCGCGGCGCTCCAGCCGGACGGCGTGGCGTCCCGGCGCGAGGTCCAGCGATTCGAGCGGCGTCGTCCCCACGGGCTGGCCGTCGAGGCGCACCAGCGCGCCCTCGGGCTCGGAGCGCACGCGCAGCTTGGCCATGAGCGGCTCCATGACGAAGCGCAAGGGCAGCAGCGGCTCGCCGTTCCGGACCTCGAGCGTGAGGCCTGCCGGCGCGTAGCCCTCGCGGGCGACACGGACCATGTGAACGCCGGGACGGACGCGGGCGAGCGCGACCGGCGACGGGCCCGCGCTCTCCCCGTCGATGTAGACGGCGGCGCCCGGCGGATCCGTTTCGACGCGCAACCCTCCCGGACGGGACGGCAGGGGCGCCGAGGGCGGAGGCGGA
The DNA here is from genome assembly GCA_035715025.1 of Vicinamibacteria bacterium. Taxonomy (GTDB): domain Bacteria; phylum Acidobacteriota; class Vicinamibacteria; order Fen-336; family Fen-336; genus AA29. The sequence goes on along the minus strand of DASTLK010000718.1, from coordinate 3,202 downwards.
ATCGGGTCGGAGCCGCGCGCGAGGTACAGGGTGAGCAGGCCCGCGGCCAGGCCGGCCCCGGCCAGCATCCAGGTGCGGCGATGCGGCGCGAGCGCCGCAGGCGTGGACAGCCCGAGCGCCGACTGGAGGTCCGTCGTCTCCACCGCGGCCATGAGCTCGGGTGGCACCGGGGTCATGGCCCCCCCGGCCGTCGCCGCGGCCAGCGCGCGCGCTTCGCTCGGGCTGAGCGTCTCCTCCAGCAGCGTGGACAGGTCCACGGGGGCGGGCACGAACTCACGCTTCTCGAGCGCGCGCACCAGCGCCGCCGCGTCGGGATAGCGTTCGGCCGGGTTCTTGCTGAGGGCCCGCTTGAAGATGTCGTCGAAGACGGGCGGCAGGTCGAAGTCCCATTGGCGGGGGGCGGGCGGATCCTCGTTGACGACGCGGTACATGATCGCGGTGATGCTCGCGCCCTCGAACGGACGATGGCCCGTCAACATCTCGTAGGCCACCACCGCCAGCGAGAACAGGTCGGCGGCGGCGGCGACCTCTCCCCCCGACACCTGTTCCGGGGCCATGTACGAGGGAGATCCGAAGAAGTGGCCCTGGGCGGTCATGGACGACGATTCGAGGTGCGCGACCCCGAAATCCATGAGCTTGGGTCGCCCCTCCGCGAGCACGAACACGTTCCCCGGCTTGATGTCGCGATGGACGATCCCCGAGCGGTGCGCGTAGTCGAGCGCGTCCGCGAGCGGGGTCAGGATGCGCACCGTCTCGTCCACCGGGATCTGGCCCCGGTCGCGCAGGATGACCTGCAGGGTGGATCCCTCCAGGTGCTCCATGACGAAGTAGTCCTCGCCGACGTCGAAGACGCTCACGATGCTCGGGTGGGAGAGGCGCCCCGCGGCCTGCGCCTCGCGGCGGAACCGGCGCAGGTACTCGTCGCGGGTCTCGCGGGTGAGGAACTCCTTCTTGACCGTCTTCACCGCGATCACGCGCTTCATCAGCGGATCGAAGCAGCGATACACGCGGCCCATCGCGCCCTCGCCGATCTCCCGCTGGACCTCGTAGCGCCCGAACCGTTTCGGCGGCATCTCAGCCTCGCCGCCGCGCGGTGGCGATGAGCATGTAGCCCGATGCCGGCACCAGCGCGTCGAGGCGGGAGACGAGCCACATTCCGGGATAGATCGCCCCGTAGGCGCGGAACAGAGTCCGATGGCGGTCCACGTCGTCGCCCGTCACCACCATTCCCTTGGCCGAGGAGCGCTTCCCGAGCGCGCCCAGGCCCGCGTTGATGACGGTATCCACGAGCTCGGAGAAGAAGCGCGAGTACGTGTGATGCGATTCCAGGGCGAAACCGGGGCCGAGCAGCGCGTCCAGGCCCTCCGCGGTATAGCCGGGCCGGCGGTGGCCGTGCTTTTCGTCCGTCTGGCCGAGGGCATGGCGCAGGCGACGCAGCGCGCTTCGCTTCAGATGCGGCGTGTTCACGACCAGGCGGCCGCCGGGGCGGGTGATGCGCGCCAGCTCGGCGGCGAAGACGGCGTCGTCCGCCACGTGTTCGAGCATGTCGACCACGACCACGCGATCGAACTCGGCGTCGCCGAAGGGCAGCCCCCCGCCGTCCGTGCGGTGCACGTCCGTCGTCACGAGGGCGCGGATGGAGGCCACTGCCTCCTCGGTGAGGTCGGCGGAGGCCCATCGTCCGCCGGCGCGGCGGAGCAAGAGGCTGACCACGCCGTTGTCCGAGCCCAGATCCAGGCAACGCAGGCCGTCGGTCGGGCCGAGGGCGGCGGCGATCTCGGCGTACTTGCGCTGCTTGAGGACCGACCGGCGGAACAGCGCGAGCGCCCACGGCTCCGGCGCGGGCGCCGCCGAGGCCAGCGCTTCAGCCACGTCGCTCTGCCCGCAGGATGACCGGCGACCCCATCGCCTTGCGCAAGCCGAGCAGCGAGGATGCGCCTTCCGTCAGCCGCGAAAGGGTGGCCACGCCGATCGCGCGATGGAGCGCCATGGGCATCACGAACTCGGGCTCGCGCGCCGTCGGCTCGAAGCCGCAGGCGGTGAAGGCGGCGCGCACCTCGGCGTCCGCGAACACGGTGAAGGGCCGGGTGTCTCCCTCCACGCCGCGCTTGACCTCGAAGAGCGGGCCCGCGATGGCGTTGAGGCTACGGCGCGTGGGGTAGTCCACGAGCACGGCCCGGCCGGCGACGCGGCCCATCTCGCCCACGAGGCCCCGCCAGTCCGCGACGTGGGGGAGAAGGCGGAACGAGATCACGAGGTCGAACGCGCGGTCGGCGGCGGCCAGGCGCTCGAGGCTGCCGGCCAGGAACCGCGCGCGTCCCTTCTCGGTCCAGGGACGCACGCGCGCGGCGCAGAGATCGGAGCTGCCGTACACGGTGACGTCGTAGCCCGCGTCGACGAGCGGGCCCGTGAGCTGGGCGTGGCCTCCCCCGACGTCGAGCACGCGCGCGCGCGGCCAGGGCGCGAGGAGGGCCAGCGCGATGCGGGCCTGCTCTCCCAGGAACCACGCCCCGACCGCGCCGGAGAAGCGGCGCGCATAGCCTTCCGACGAGGTCTCGACGTCGGGAGCGGGCAGGGCCGCCTCCGGCGCACCCGCGGCGCCGGACGCGGTCAAGCTGCCGCTCATCCGCCGTGGGCGACGAGATCGATGAGGCACCGAAGGAGGTCGCTGTCGGTCAGGATCCCCACCAGACGGCCATCCCGGGTGACGGGCAGGGCGCCGAACTTCATCGTATGAAGGGTCTGGGCCGCGTCGGACAACGGGGTCTCCTCGGACACCGTCACGGGGTTCTGGATCATGAGGCGCGAGACGGGCGTTCCCTCCATCACGCGCGTGAACTCGTCCTGGGAGTCCGACAGCGCGGACGGCTGGGCGCGGTTGAGGTCGCCCTGGGCGAGGATCCCGACGAGATGGTCCGCCACCACGATGGGAATGCGGCGGATCCCGTTCTTCTGCATCAGCTCGACCGCCCGCATCAGGCTGTCTTCGGGCCCCATGGTCACCGGCTCCACGGTCATGGCATCCGCCACTTTCAAGTGCCGGACCCACACCGGCACGCCCTGGGGAAGCGCAGCACCGCAGTCGGGACAGCGTCTTTCCATAGGCCCTCGCAGCCGCCTATGCTACACCGGCGAAGGCGTCGGTTCGGGCGTGGCGGGTGCGACCGGCTCGGCGGGCGAGGTGGGCGAGGCGGGGCCGGAG
>DASTLK010000717.1:0-7945 GCA_035715025.1 Vicinamibacteria bacterium | reverse complement strand
ACTCCCGCCTTCGACCCCAACGCGTTCTCCTCCGGGATCAAGGCCTCGGAGTGGGCCGAGCTGCTCAAGGACGCCGAGAAGCCGCTCATGAACCGGCCCATCCAGGGCGGTTATGCCCCTGGCTCCACTTTCAAGCTGGTGGACGCCCTGGCCGCGCTGCAGGAGCGCGTGATCACCCCGCAGACGAAGTTCAATTGCCCGGGGTACCTCTCCGTCTACAACACCGTGTTCCGCTGCCACAAGGAATCGGGCCACGGCACGGTCGACATGACGCAGGCCATCGCGCTCAGCTGCAACGTCTACTTCTACAACGTGGGCATCCGTCTCGAGATCGAGCGGCTCAGCCGCTACGCGCACATGCTCGGGTTCGCGCAGCCCACCGGCGTGGACCTTCCGCACGAGCTGCCCGGCCTCTTCCAGGACCCCGAGTGGAAGATGCGGACGCAGCAGGCGCGCTGGTTCCCGGCGGAGACGGTCTCCGTGGCCATCGGCCAGGCCATGTCCGTCACACCCATGCAGCTGCTGCGGGTGGCGGCCGTGGTGGCCAACGGCGGCAAGCTCGTGACCCCGCATCTCATGAAGGCCGTGGGCGGCCGGCCCGTGGACTTTCCGGCCCCCAAGGACCTCGGCTTCCGTCCGGAAGTCATCGCCGCCGTCCGCGAAGCCATGCTCAGCGTGGTGAACGAAGGCACCGGCATGCGCGCGAAGCTCGAGGGCATCCAGGTCGCGGGGAAGACGGGGTCGGCGCAGGTCGTGACCCACGCGCGCCTGGAGACGAACAAGCATGCGCGCGAGTACCAGCCGCACGGGTGGTTCGTCTGCTTCGCGCCCGCGGAGAACCCGAAGGTGGCGATGGTCGTGATGGTCGAGCACGGCACGGCGGGAGGAACCTCCGCCGCCCCCGTGGGCGGCCAGATCCTTTCGCGCTACTTCGGGGTGCGGGCGATCGGGCCCGGCATGACGCCGCCCCCGGACAACCCGCCCGTCGAGCCTTCGCCACAGCCCCTGCGCGCGCAGGTGGCGCCGCCCTCGCCCGCCCTCGCGCAGGCGCGGCCGAACTAGCGCCATGGCCATCGATCGCCGGCTGCTCTTCAACATCGACTGGGGCTTCCTGGGCGCGGCCCTGATCCTCATGGGTATCGGCGTGGCCACGATCCTCTCCGCCACCTTCGCGGGCCGGAACACCGGGCTCGAGATCAAGCAGCTCTACGCCGTGGCCCTGGGCCTGGTGGGCATGCTGGTGGTGGTGTCGCTCGACTATCGGCGCCTGGTGGACCGCGCGCCCGTGCTGTACCTGGCCGCGGTGGGCGTGCTCGTGTACGTGCTGGCTTTCGGGCCGCGCATCGCGGGCACGCGGCGCTGGTTCATGGGGCCGGGCGGATTCCAGGTCCAGCCGAGCGAGTTCGCCAAGCTGGTGGCCGCCCTGCTCGTAGCCAAGCTGTTCGCGGAGGCGAAGAAGGAGACGCTCGGGCTCTTCGACCTCGTCGTCCCCGGGGGGGCGGTGGCCCTCATGGCCGTCCTCATCGCCGCCGAACCCGACCTCGGCACCGCCTTCACGCTGGTGCCGCTCTTCCTGACCGTCGCCTTCCTGGCGGGACTGCGCGTGCGCGCGATCGTGGGCGTCTTCCTGGTCATGATGGTCGTGGGCAGCCTGGGCTGGATGTTCGCGCTCAAGGAGTATCAGAAGTCGCGCATCTACACCTTCCTCGACCCGAACCTCGACCCGCGCGGGGCGGGCTACCAGAAGATCCAGTCCGAGATCGCGGTGGGCTCGGGCGGCGTGGCGGGCAAGGGCTACAAGCAGGGGACCCAGAGCCAGCTCGGGTACCTGCCCGCGCGTCACACCGACTTCATATTCTCGGTGCTCGCGGAAGAGAATGGGTTCGTGGGCGTGGTCGCGGTGCTCGGACTGTACATGTTCATCCTCTGGCGGGCGTTCGAGACCGCCCAGATGGCGCGTGATCGCGTGGGGGCGTTCCTGGCCGCCGGCATCGCCGCCATCCTGTCCTTCCAGGTCATATACAATGTCGCGATGGTGGCTGGCCTCGTCCCCGTCAAGGGGCTGCCCCTGCCGCTCATGAGCTATGGGGGATCCTCCGTGCTCTCCTCCCTTTTCGCGGTCGGCCTCGTCCTCAACGTCCGCATGCGCCGCTTCGCCAATTGATACGCCGTTCCTGGCCTGATACCCGCTTTTTTCGCCGCGCGCGCCGCGGCGCCCCAAAAACAGAGCCTTTCCTCCACCATCCCGCCCGCGACGAGGCCGGCGGGCGCAAGGGACGGCTCATGGAAGGGACCTTCCATGACCAAGGACCTGATCGTGAGCAGCACCCCCCAGGAGACGAAGGTCGCGCTCCTGGACGACGGCATCGTTTCCGAGATCTTCATCGAGCGGGAAGCCCACCGCGGGATCGTCGGGAACCTCTATAAGGGCAAGGTGACCCGGGTCCTGCCCGGGATGCAATCTGCCTTCGTCGACCTCGGCCAGGAGCGCGATGCGTTCCTGTACGTGGCGGACGTGATCGAGGAGCTCGACGAGAACCTCCTCACGCCCGAGGAGGCCGGGCAGCCGGCGGGGGCGACGTTGGGCGGAGCCCCCCCCGGCAACAACCACCGCAACGCGGCCATCGAGGAAATGCTCGAGCCCGGCCAGGAAGTGCTCGTGCAGGTGGTCAAGGAGCCTCTGGGGCAGAAGGGGGCGCGCATCACCTCCCACGTCTCCCTGCCCGGACGCTACCTCGTGTTCATGCCGACGGTCGAGCACGTGGGCGTCTCGCGCAAGATCACCGACGACGACGAGCGCCGCCGCCTGAAGACGCTCCTGAAGGAGCTGCGCCAGCAGCGGGGCGGCGGCGGCCTGATCGCGCGCACGGTCGGGGCCGGGCACACGCGCGAGGACTTCGAGCGCGACATGCAGTACCTCTCCCGCACCTGGGACGAGGTCCGCGCGCAGTCGTCGCGGCAGGGAGCGCCCGCGCTCCTTCACCGCGAGCTCTCCCTGGTGCAGCGCCTCCTGCGCGACATCCTCTCCGACGACATCGCGAACATCCGGCTCGACGGAGAGAAGGAGTTCCAGCGCACGCTGGACATGGTCAACGTGCTCCAGCCCGAGCTGGCCCCCCGCGTCCGCCTCTACAACGGCTCCTCGGCCATCCTGGAGGAGTTCGGCGTGGCCGGCGAGCTCGAGCGGGCGCTGCGCTCGAAGGTGTGGCTGGACTCCGGCGGCTACATCGTCATCAACCAGACGGAGGCCCTGGTCGCGATCGACATCAACACCGGGCGCTTCACGGGGAAGAAGAAGCTCGAGGAGACGATCCTCAAGACCAACGTGGAGGCGGTCAAGGAGATCGTGCGGCAGATCCGGCTCCGCGACCTCGGCGGGATCATCGTGGTGGACTTCATCGACATGGAAGAGCGCAAGAGCCGGCAGAAGGTGATGGCCGCCCTCGAGCAGGAGCTCAAGAGGGACCGCTCGCCTTCGAAGGTGATTTCCGTGAACGAGTTCGGTCTCGTCATCCTGACCCGCAAGCGCGTGCGCCAGTCGCTCGAGCGCACGCTCTGCGAGCCCTGTCCCTACTGCTCGGGGAGCGGGATGGTGAAGAGCGTGACCACCGTGTGCTCCGAGATCTACGACGAGGTGCGCAAGCTGGCCCCGCATTTCTCCGGCAACGCCGTCTCCCTGCGCGTCAGCCCCGACGTGGCGCGCGCCCTCCGCGGCGACGAGTCGACGGTGCTCAAGGAGCTGTGCACGCTCCTCGGGCACGACGTCACCGTCCACAGTGACCCGCTCCTGCACCAGGAGCAGTTCGACGTCGTGCCCCAATGACGACGCCGGGCTCGCGCTTCCAGCCCGCGCTCGAGGAGTACGTCTCCGCCATCGAGACCCACCTCCGCGCCCGCCGCGGCGTGGAGCACATCCTCTCCCCGCGCGACTTCGCGCTCGCTCGCGCCTGGTACGAGGCGGGGGTGCCCCTGGCCACCGTGCTCGTCGGCATGGACCGCGCCTTCGAGACGAGCGCGAACGTCAGCTCCCTCACCTATTGCCGCCGCCGCGTCGAGGAGCTGGCCGCGGCCGGGCCCCGGCCGGAGATCCGTCCCGCCCCGCCGGTGGAGACGATCCCCCTCTCCGAGGTGGAGTCGCTCCTGGCCTCGCTCCTCGACCAGCTCGAGAAGGTGCGCCCGGCGCGCGGGCTCTCGTTCGAGCCCCCGTTGCGCAAGATCCGGGAGGTGCAGGACCTGCTGGCGGTGGCGGCCCGGCCGAACTGGGAGTACGTGCGCTCCAAGCTGCGCGAGATCGACGACGACGTGTCCGCGGCCGTGCTCAGCGCCTTCTCCGCGGACCAGCTCGAGGACTTCCGCGCGGAGGCGGCGCGCGCCATCGAGCGCCACCGCGGGCGGGTCGACGACGCGGCCCTCGAGGACGCCAAGACGCGATTCACTCTGCAGAGGGCGCGCGAGAAGCTGGGCCTGCCCCGCGTCAGCCTGGTGTAGACGCCTCTATACTCGAACGATGCCCAGCCTGGCCGCGACGCATCCCATCATCGTCCACTTCGCGATCGCCCTCCTCTTCGCGGGCGCCGTGTTCCGGTGGCTCTCGCTCACCCGCCGGGTCCCGTTCGCCTCGCCCGCGGCCGCGTCGCTCCTTCTCGTCGGGACGGTGGCCGCCGTCCTGGCCGTGAAGTCCGGGACCGACGCTCACGGGCCGGTCGAGCGGATCCCCGGGCTCGTGGATGCGGTGACCCAGCACGAGCATTGGGGCGAGCGTGCGCGCAACGTGTTCATCGTCGTGGCCATCGTCGAGATGGCCGTCCTGCTGCTTTCACGGCGCGGGCGCGAGCGCCCGGCGTTGATCGCTTCCGCCGTCCTCTGCCTGCCCGCGGTGTTCTGCCTCTATGAGGCGGGCGAGCACGGGGGCGATCTCGTGTACTCGTACGCGGGCGGGCCGGGCCTGCGCACCGGGAACCCGGAAGACGTGGGACGCCTGCTCGTGGCGGCGGTCTACAACCAGGCGCAGGCCGACCGCAAGGCGGGACGGCCCGCGGATGCGGCCGCTCTCGTCTCCGCGATCGCGCCCCGCTTCGCTTCCGATCCCAACGTGCAGGTCATGGCCGCGGAGTCGGCCCTGATCGACCGGAAGGACCCCGCGGCCGCCCTCGACCTCCTGGGCCGCACCGCGGTGCCGCAGGACAATGCGCGGCTCCGCGTGCGGCACGGGATGCTGATGGCGGACGCCCTCGAAGCGGCCGGACGGCCGGACGCCGCCCGCGCCACCCTGCAGCAGCTCGCGTCCGCCTTCCCCGAGAACGGACGCATCAAGCAGCGGCTGGCCGGATCGCCCGCGCCCGCGCGTTAGCTCGGCTTGCCCGCCCGCTGCAGCTGGCGTTCCTTGAGGGCCAGCAACCCGTCGTTGATGATCGCGGCCTTGCGCTCGCCCAGCAGCTCGCGGACCAGATCGGCCTCGATGGCCAGGAGCCGGTCCAGCCCGGCCAGGTAACGGGCGATCTCGCCGCTCACGATGTTGCGCCGCAGCGCGAACGAGTCCAGCTCGCCCGCCCCGTCCACGGACACGCCTTCGAAGAGCGTGGCCTCCTCGCGCAGCGCGCGCGCGAACGCGCGCGCGAAGAAATCGGGGGCCTTCTCGCGCAGCTCGTAGCTGACGAGCTCGAAGAGGAACCGGTGCAGCTCGTTGAAGGCTTCGATCTCGCGCCCGACGGCGGCTCCCCGCATGCGCTCGGCATGGGGCTCCGTCTTGTCGCTGCGCCCGGGAACGGAGTCCTGGGGAACGCGGTCGAGCACGCCCGCGGCCCAGAGGCCCCAGACCGTCCGGCAGGCCTTGAAGTCCGATTGCCGGGCGGCGGCGCAGATCTCCTCCAGGCTCATCTCGCCGTCGATGGTGGCGATGAGGTCCATCTCGTCCTTCTGGAAGCTCATGTCGCCCATGATGCTGGCGGTGTCGGCGGCCAGCCGGTACTGCTGCCCCAGACCGCCCACCGCGCGTTGGATGCGCGTCCAGCGTTCGACGCGCCGGACCCCCTCCATGATGAGGTCGGCCGTGGACATGCGCAGCACGATCACTTCACGCGAGGGCAGGTCGCCTTCCTGGAAATCGAAGGCGCCCTCGTCCCATTGGAACACGCTGTAGATGATCTCCTGCACCTGCTCGGTCACCCCGTCCACGAGGTCCTTCGAGCGGATGGCGCCGCTCTCGACGAGCAGGGTGCCCTGACGCTTGCCCGCCTTGATCGCGCGCACCGACTCCTCCAGGGCGCGGTAGGAGATGAGGCCCTTGCGCAGGAGCATCTCGCCGAGGCGATCGTCGGGATCGGTCGAGGTCGCGAAGATGAGGCGGCCCTCGCTCAGATAGAGGGTCTTGGTGATCTTGCCCCGGGTGTTGCGCAGCGGCCCCGTCTTCTGCCCGCGCAGCAATGGTCGCAGGACCGCGGGCAGGGGGAACTCGTCGAGGGTGCCGCGCGGGCCGGGATGGCTCACGAAAGAAGCCCGTGACGGCGCAGGTCGACGCAGCCGGAGCGCATCCTCACCCCTTCGGATAGGAGCCGCCGCCGTTGGAGCACCGGGCCCGCGCCGGTCCGCAGTGAGATCCGCCCACCCGCCCCCACGACGCGGTGCCACGGGACGGCGCGCTCGCGGCGCGGATCCAGGGCGCGCAGGGCCCAGCCCACCGCTCGCGCCCCTCGCGGGACTCCGACGAGCCGCGCGACCTGGCCGTAGGTGGCCACGCGGCCGCGTGGGATGGCGCGCACCGCCGCATACACGCGTTCGAAAAACGGCATCGGAGCGCCCGATCCTAGCACGCGCGCCCGCGCCGCTCGGACCGCGGCCGGGTCAGACCCCCGGGCTGGGGGAGGGCGACGGGGCCGGCGAGGGCGAGGCCGCGGGGGCGGCCCGCTCGGGAGCGGGCGGCGGGGCCACGCGCTCCGGACGCGCTTGGGGCGTCGTGCTGATCTCGGAGGGGTCGACGCCAGGCAGGGCGGGCACGTTGGGCGCGGCCGCCGGCGCCGGGGTCGCCTCCGGGGCGCCCGGCGCGGGCCCGAGCCCCGGTCCGCTCAGGGTCGACGTCGGAACGTTGGGAACGGTCAGCGAGACCTCGCTCACCGTCGTCTGCGTCGTCTTCTCCGAGGCCTTGCGCAGGCCCTCCACGTAGTCCTCGTAGACGCTGGCCATGCGCTGCTGGGAGAGCCGTTTCGTGATCTCGTCCCGGAGGTCGTCGTAGGGCGTGACCGTCGCGTCCGCCTTCGCGACCACGCGCACGATCCGGTAGCCGGTCGCGAGGGAGATGGGATCGGAGACGCCGCCCGCGGGCAGCGCGGCCACGACTTTCGCCAGCTCCGGGTTCATGTCGCCGGGCGCCACCTGGCCGAGGTCCCCACCGGCCGCGCGGCTGCCCGCGGTCGAGAGGGCGCGGGCCAAGGCCGCAAAATCCTCACCGCCCCGCGCACGGCCGACGACGTCCTCGGCCTGCGCGCTCTCCGGCACCACGATCTCCTGCAGGTGCACGGACGCGCTCTTGCCGTACTCCGCCCTGTGCTTCTCGTACTCGGCGCGCGCCTCGGCGTCGGTCACCGTGGTCTTCTGCTCCAGCTCGCGCGAGAGCACTTGCCGCCGCAGCACCGAGCGCTCGATGTTGCGCTTGAGGTCGTCCAGGCTCATCCCTTCGCGGCGGAGCTGGCGCTTGAGCTCCGCGTCGTCGGGGATGTTGTTCTCCTTCTTGATGCCTTCGATGACGTCCTGCACGTATTCGGGACGGAGCTTGATGCCGAGGTCGGCCGCGCGCTGCGTGATGAGGAGGTCGTCGACCGCCTCCTGCAGGATGCGGGCGTTGTTCTGCCGGAGGTACGACTCCACCTGGTCGGGAGCGATGTGCGCCGCCTGCACGGCCGCGAGCTGGCGCGCCTCGAACTCGGACTGGGTGACGATGTCGCCGTTCACC
>DASTLK010000716.1:0-5622 GCA_035715025.1 Vicinamibacteria bacterium | reverse complement strand
AACCCCCGCCCCTGCCGCGCGTACCGGCCGGGCGCGAGCGGAGTCGCGTCCTTCAACCGGTCGCGGAGCTGGTCGTCGTAGACGAGCTCGTCGACGAGGCCCGCCTTGAGGGCCTGCTGGCCGTCATAGGGGCCGTTGTCGATCATGGCCTGGACCTGTTCCGCCGTCTTGTTGCGCCCGGACTGCAGGCCCGCCACGTAGCTTCCGTACAGGCTGTCGAGCAGCGCGTCCATCTGCTCGCGGTGCGGCGCCGTGAATCCGGTCTCCGTGAACTGGTTGGGAGCGTTCTTGTACTTCCCGACTCCCTCGAACTGCGCCTGGACGCCGAGCTTCTCGAGCGTGTTCTTGAAGAAGGTCGTCTCGCTGCGCAGACCCGTCACGTCCATGATGGCGGTGGGAACCGCGTAGATCTTCGTGCACGCGCTGGCGAGGTAGTACTCCTTGTTGCCGCAGAACTCGAGGTGCGCGTAGGCCGGCTTGCCCGACTTGCGGAAGCGCACGATCGCGTCGCGCAGCTCCTGGACGCGGCCCCAGCCCACGTCGAGGAGGCTCACGCGCAGCACGACGGAGGTCACCTTCGAATCGCCGGCGGCGCGATCCAGGCTCTCCACCAGCACGCGCAAGGGCGCGGGCCGCTTCTCCAGGAAGCTGGGCAGCTCCGCCGGGTTCTGCTCGGGAATCTCGTCGTTGAGGTTCAGGTAGAGGTAGCCGTTGCTGCCCGACGTCCAGGATGCGCTCTCGCCGCCCGCCCCTCGGAGCATCAAGGCGAGCGCCCCGACCGCCGCCGCGCCGATGGCCACCGCGGCCACGCCGGCGACGAGGATCCACGCTGTTCGCTTTTTCATCTCAGTTGGCCATGCTCTCCGCCTGCCGCGTCGGCCCGGCGTGGCCGGGGTCGAGGAAGTCGGCCCGCTTGCGCGCATCGGATGCATACACGCTGGCGGGGAACTCCTCGGAGAGCCGGCGATAGGCCTCCCCCGCCTCTTTCGTGCGGTGCTGCTCTTCCAGCACGGACGCGAGCCGCATCAAGGCATGATCGCGCGGAATGGGCGCCTTGGCGTCGTCGACGATCTGACGGTAGGCCGCGATGGCGGGGTCGAACTCACCGCGCTGACGATGGGACTCGGCGAGGGCCAGGCGGGCCAGGCCCGGCACCAGCGCATCACCTTCACGCCGCCCCGCCAGGTCCTCGAGCTCCTTGTTCCCGGTGGCGGCGTTGCCGAGCTCGAGGCGGCTCAGGGCCGCGTAGTAGCGGGCGCGCTGTCCCACGCTGGACGATCCGTAGCGCTTGGCCACCGCGTCGAACGCCGCCTGTGCCTTCTGATACTTCTCGGCTGCCGTCGCGTAGACGGAACCCGCCGGCGGCTCGGCCCCCGGAGCCTGTTCGGCGGCCACGGGCGCCTCGAAGATGGTCAGCGCCTCGCTCAGGGCGCGCTCGGACTCGCCGCGCCGGTGCGACTGCCAGGCCCACAGCCCGCCCGCCACCGCCGCCACCACGACCACCACGAGGGCCACGATCTTCACCTCGTCGGCATGCGTCCGCGTCCAGACGGCGGCGTGCTCGATCCCGGAGCGCAGCTCGTCTTCCTTGATCTTGTGCCTGGCCTTGCTTTTCATCTTCCTTGGCGTCCTCGCTCCGGCTTTTACTTCATCAAACGCGAGGGAAAGCCTCCGCTGCGGAAAACGCCCCCCCTAATCGCTCTCTGTCACCCAGCCTGCGCCCTCCGGTGGTGCGCCCGGCCCGACTCGAACGGGCGACCTGCGGTTTAGGAAACCGCTGCTCTATCCTGCTGAGCTACGGGCGCAAGAAGGCACTGTCGGCCAAGCCGACTGAGCCTATCATACGGCCACAGGACGGCGCTCAGTAGCGGATGAGGCTCAGCACGTCGCCCTCGAGCCGCGACCGCCCGTCCAGGAAGCTCAGCTCCACCAGGAAGGCATAGGCGGCCACGACGCCGCCCAGCTTCCCCACCAGCTCGCCCGCCGCGCGGGCGGTCCCGCCCGTCGCGATCACGTCGTCCACGATGAGCACGCGCTCGCCCGGCATCACCGCATCGTCGTGGATCTCGAGGCAATCCTCGCCGTACTCGAGCGTGTAGGTGTGGCGCATGGTCTTGCCCGGGAGCTTGCCCGGCTTCCGGAGGGGCACGAAGCCCAGGCCCAGGCGGTCGGCCAGCGGCGCCCCGACGATGAACCCGCGGCTCTCGATGGCCAGCACCTTGTCCGCGAGGTGATCGCCGCATAGGACGGTGAACAGGTCGAGCGCGCGCCGGAAGGCCTTCGGGTTCTTGAGCAGCGTCGTGATGTCCTTGAACATGATCCCGGGCTTCGGGAAGTCGGGCACGTCGCGAATGACGGCCTTGAGCGACGTCACGCTTTCTTCGACGTTCATGCTGTCCTCTATCGGATGTGAAAGCCCTGGTCCCCGCGGGCCGCGATCGCGGACCGGTCGAGCGCGCTCACCGCGGCGAACGACGGCCCCTCGCGCAGCCGGTCCTCGAAGCGCGCTAGCACGTCGTCCGGGCCCTCCGCGACCACCTCGACCGTTCCGTCGGGAAGGTTCCGGGCGAACCCGCGCACGCCGAGCCCACTGGCCTCCCGCATGACGAAGTACCGGTAGCCCACTCCCTGCACGCGGCCGCGGACGATGTATCGGTAGGAGGCCATCCGTTCGGGGCGAGAGTCTATCGTGGCCGGGGGCGAAAGCCGTGGGCGCAGCGCGGTCTCAGGACGGGTCTTGGGCGCGTTGCGCGCGGCGCGCGGCGCGCGCGGCCCGCCGGCGCGTGGGAGGCGGCGGCTCGCTGCCGCGGGCCATCCGGAACGTCCGCGAGTAGCCGTCGTCGTCGAGGACGGAGAGCGTCACCTCGAAGATACCCGCCGAAGTGCACCGATACCGCTCCTCGACCTCCGGCGCCGGTCCCTCCCGGCGCACCACCGGTACACCGACGAGGTCCGCGGCGTCGCGCAGGGCGGGATCGAACGCGAATCTCACCTCGTCCCAGGGCGTGACGTCGCCGTCCGGCCGGCCCTCGCGGATGCGGCCGCACTCCACGAACCGATAGTGGCCGAGGTTGTGGGCGGGCCGGTAGCGCCGCGTCGCCACCAGGGACGGCTCGCCCGCACGGGGAAGGCGGCTGTCCTTGGCGAAGATCGGATCGAACGTGATCCCGTGCCCGGTCTCCGCCTCGCGCCAGACGCCGAAGTGGCGCGTGAGGCAGTCGGAAAGCTCGTAGCCGGCTTCGTCGTCGAGGAAGTTCGCGAGACCGATGGCGGTGGCCGCGAACGGATGGGGCGATCGCCGCACGCGATGCGGGCCGAACCGCTCGCGGAGCTGGCGATAGACGAGCGGGAAGCTGCTGGCGCCTCCCACCACGTAGATGCCGGCCAGCTCGTCCCCGCTCACGTCTTCCTCTTCGCGGCGCGGGTCGCGCATGACCTCGTCCATCGCCTCGATGGTCCGGGCGACGAGCGGCGCGCACGCCGCGTACACGTCTTCCATGGGCAGCACGAGGGGAGCGCGGCCGAGCAGCTCCAGATCGACCACCAGGCGCCGCGTGTTGGGCCCGACGCCTTCCTTCTGGCGGCGGCAGTCGTCGAGCAGCCGCCGCCAGGTGTGCGCGTCGATGTCCGGCTGCCCCACGCTGTCGAGCACGACCTCGAGGATGGCCTCGTCGAGGTCGTCGCCACCCAGCCGCGACACCCCGGAGGTGGTGAGGACCTCGTTCACACGCCCGGCCATGTGGATCAGCGACGAGTCGAAGGTCCCTCCCCCGAGGTCGTAGACGAGCACGTACTCGCGGCGCGAGGTCACGGTGCTGCGGAAGCGGTGCGCGTACTCGAAGCCCGCCGCCGAGGGCTCGTTGAGGAGCGCGAGCACTTCGAAGCCGGCGCGGCGGAAGGCCTCCAGGGTGAGAAAGCGCTGGTCGTTCGAGGCGTTGGCGGGCACGCTGACCGCGATCTCGAGGGTCTCGCCGCGACCGACTCCGGCGTTGGATCGGTTCACGATGTCGTCGCGAACGCGCTCGAGGTAGGCGACGAGGAGGTCCAGGAGGGGCAACGTGCGGGCGCCGACCTGCACCTCCGTGAGCGGCCCCGCATCCGCGAGGAGCCGCTTGATCGACCGCACGACCGTCCAGCCGGGGTCTTCGGCCACCTGCAGAGCGTCCTGGCCCAGCTTCAGCGCGCCATCCGCCGCGCGCAGGGCGACGAGCGAGGGCTCGGCGTCGCCCCATTCATAGGAGACGACGGGATAGTTCCCGCGGTCGACGAGGGCGGCCACGGTGTGCGTCGTCCCGAAATCGATCCCCAGACGCATGGATCGATCTTATCAGACGGGTCCCGGCGGACCGGGACCAAAGCCTCAGGCCGCGCGGGGCTGCGGTCTCACCACGAGGCGCTGGCGCGCGCCTCCCCGGAGCACGTCGACGTCCACCGAGATCGGCCGCGCCAGCACCAGGACCCGCGCCAGGTCGTCCAGCGTGGCCACGGGCGCGTCGTTGGCGGCCAGCAGCAGGTCGCCTCCGCTGAGCCCGCCGTCCGCGGCCGGAGTGCCCGGCTCGACACCGACGACGCGCACGCCGCGCGCCTGCCCGGCGTCGCGCGCCAGAGCCGGATCCAGCTCCTCGCTGCGCGCGCGGATGCCCAGATAGGGGCGGCGCACCTCGCCGTGCTGGATCAGGACCGCGGCCACCCAGTTCGCGGTGTGCGCGGGCACGGCGAAGCCGATGCCCCCGGCCGTGGTGAGCATGGCCGTGTTGATCCCCACCACGCGGCCGTCCATGTCCAGGAGCGGCCCGCCGGAGTGGCCCGGGTTGACGGCGGCGTCGGTCTGGATCAGGCCCTCGAGGATCCCGCTCCGCGTCGGCAGCTCCCGGAACAGCGCGCTCACCACGCCAAGGCTGACCGAACGATCGAACCCGAATGGGTTGCCGATGGCCATCACGAGCTGTCCGACCCGCAACCGCCGGCTGTCCGCCAGGGCCAGCGGCGGCGGGCCGGCGTCCCGAGTGCGCACGACCGCGAGGTCGGTGCGCTCGTCGGCCCCGATCAGCTCGGCCGGCGCGGCGGGCGCGCCTCGCCGCCGCACCACCAGGGCGCCGCCGGCCCGGGCCACGTGCGCGTTGGTCAGGATGTATCCGTCCGGCGAAAGGACGATCCCCGACCCCTGACCCCGCCGATGCTCGAGGCCCACGACACCCGCCGCGCCCGCGGCGGCCAGGGCGGACAGCTCGCGCGACAGCTCGGACAGGAGGCTCACGCGCGGCCTCCTCGCGGCTCGCGCGCGCCGACGGCCACGGCGAGGTCGCGTGGCTCTCCCCCGCGCAGGATCCGCATCGCGAGGCTCTGTCCGATGCGGTCCTCTTCCAGGAACGGAAGCAGGTCCCCCGGACTCGACACGCCTTTGTCCTCGACGCCGACGATCACATCGCCGAGCAGGAGCCCGGCGCGTCCCGCTCCACTCTCGTCCGCCACGGAGGTGACGAGCAGGCCCGCCGGCTGGCCCGCCACCTTCTCGAGGCCGGCGGGTAGCCGGACCGGGATCGTGCCGATGCCGATGAAGCCGCGGCGCACGTGGCCGTGCGCGACGAGCGTCTCGACCACCCGGCGCAGCGTCGCGGGCGG
>DASTLK010000715.1:0-28681 GCA_035715025.1 Vicinamibacteria bacterium | reverse complement strand
CGAGGTACTCGAGAAGTTCCTGCCGTACCTGACCCCGGGTGGCGACTCCTTCCCGGAGGAGAAAGAGGCCGACGAGCTGGCCGCACGCCTGGCCGAGCTCGGCGCGAGGCTGCGCAAGGACCCTCGGCGCGCGGCCGATGTCTCGCTGTTCCTGCTGGCGCCGACGTTCCGGGGCGGACGGCTCCGGCCGGCCTCCGAGGTGGCGGTCGACCGACATCCCTCTCTCCAGATCTTTCGGGCCGGCGCCATGGCCCCGGACCTCGTACTGGACCCTCGCTCCTTCGCCGAGGAGCTGGGCAAGCTCGTGGAAGGATTCCGCGAGGTCACGGTGGCCGAGTTCCTGATCACCGCCATCGAGGTGGACCGGGAGAAGGGACTGGCCACGACCGACGTGCGGTACGACATCGTGGGCCCGGGCACGGACGCCTGGCGCGCGGAGCGGTCCGGGACCTGGCGCATGCGATGGCGGCGCGGCGCGGATGGTTGGCGCGTGATGGAATGGACGGCGACCACGGATCTCCGCAGTCGCGCCTCCGGTCCGGTGTTCGCCGAGATCACCACCGCCGCCCTGGGAGGAAACGACTCCTTCCGCCGCCAGCTCAGCACGAGCCTCGATGCCTGGGTCGCCACCATCGATTCGCCGCTCACGCGGGATTCGAACGGCCATCACGGCGTCTCCGTCGGGGATGCCGACGGCGACGGTCTCGAGGACCTCTACGTCGCCCAGCCGTCGGGTCTGCCCAACCGGCTCTACCGGGCCCGCGGTGACGGCACTTTCGAGGACGCGACGGAGAAGGCGGGCCTGGGGATCCTGGACGACACCGCGCAGTCGCTCTTCGCCGACGTGGACAACGACGGCGACCAGGACCTCATCGTGGGCTTGAGCACGGGGCCGGCTCTCTTCCTCAACGACGGGACCGGCCGATTCACGCGCGTCCCCGACGCGTTCCGCTTCGAGAAGGGGCTGCAGGGCTCGCCCATGTCGATGGCGATGGCGGACTACGACCGCGACGGATTCCTCGATCTCTACCTGTGCGTCTACTCGTTCTATTACGGCGCGGGCGAGGACAAGGCGGGCACGCCCATGCCCTACTACGACGCCCGCAACGGTCCTCCCAGCGTGCTCTTCCGGAACGACGGCCACGGGCATTTCGTCGAGACCACGCACGAGGCCGGGCTCGACCAGGGCAACGACCGCTACCACTTCGCGGCCGCCTGGGCCGACTACGACGGCGACGGGTGGCCCGACTTGCTGGTGGCCAACGACTTCGGGCGCAAGAACCTGTACCACAACCGCGGAATGCGGGACGGGAAGGTGACGTTCGAAGACGTGGCCGCGCCGGCGGGGGTCGAGGACTACGGGGCGGGGATGAGCGCGACCTGGCTCGATTACGACAACGACGGCCGCCTCGACATCTACACCGGGAACATCTGGAGTGACAACGGCCAGCGCGTGACCGCGCAGGCCGCGTTCATGCCCGATGCTCCCGCGGAAGTGCGCGCGCTCTACCGCCGCCACGCGCGCGGCAACTCGCTCTTCCGGAACCGGGGCGATGGCGGCTTCGAGGACGTGAGCGAGAAGGCCCGGGCCGAGATGGGCCGCTGGGCGTGGTCGTCCGATGCGCTGGACTTCGACAGCGATGGATGGGAGGACCTCTACGTCGCGAACGGCATGCTGACGCGTGCGTCGGGCCCCCAAGACCTGGACGGCTTCTTCTGGCGCCAGGTCGTGGCCCGGTCGCCGCTGACCCGCGTCCCCGGTACTCCCTACGACGATGCCTGGCGCGCCATCAACCAGGCCCTGATCCATCAGTCGATGGCCAGCCACCAGCGCAACGTGCTGCTGCGCAACGACGGCCAGGGCGGTTTCGACGACGTCTCGGGAACGGTCGGGCTCGACCTCGACCAGGATGGTCGCTCCTTCGCGGTCCTGGACCAGGACGGCGACGGCGATCCCGACGTCGTGGTCATGGCCGCGCGCTCCGTGCCGCAGCTGCGCGTGTTCCGGAACGACTTCAAGGAGCGCGGCGCGGCCCTCGCCGTGCGCCTGGCCGGCCGGCCCAGCAATCGCGACGCGGTGGGCGCACGCGTGACCGTCGAAACGGACCAGCTTCGCCGGGTGAAGGTCGTGCAGGCCGGCTCCGGCTTCCTCTCCCAGCATTCGAAGGAGCTGCTCTTCGGCCTCGGCGCGAGCCAAAGGGTGATCGCGTTGACGGTCGAGTGGCCCAGCGGCCGCAAGCAGGTCTTCGCGGACGTTCCCCTGAACCATCGACTGCACATCGAGGAGGGAGGGCAGCCCCGGGCCGAGCCGTTCCGAACGACGCCGGCGCTGCCGGTGGACAACGCTCCCGTGCCTCCGTCGGGGCCGTCGAGCGGGAGCTGGCTCTACGAGCCGTTTCCCGCGCCCGACTTCTCGCTCCCGGACCTGAGCGGCGAGTCGCGCTCTCTTTCCGCCCTGCGCGGGCGGCCCGCCATCGCGCTGCTGTGGGACACCGCCGTGACCGCGTCCCGCACGGCCCTCCAGTCGCTCGCCCGGGGCACCGAGGCCCTCGCTCGGGCCGGGGTTGGCGTCGTGGCCGTTGCCGTCGACCCACCCGCGGACCTGCCGAAGGTCCGCGCCGCCGCCGCGGGCGCCACCACGGTACCGGTGGTTCTCGCCAGCGAGGAAGTCGGGCGCAGCTACGCGATCCTCTACCGCCATCTCTTCATGAACCAGCAGGACCTGCCGCTGCCCACGGCCTTCCTCCTCGACGCGGAGGGCAGGGTGGTCAAGGTGTACCGGGATCGCGTGGACGTCGCCGAGATCCTGAGGGACGTTCCCACGATCGAGGCCCCTCCGGCCGAACGGCTCGCGCGGGCCCTGCCCTTCGCGGGGACGTTCCTTTCCCCGCTGGGCGTCCGCAACTACCTTCCCTACGGCCGGGAACTCCTGGATCAGGGTCTCGACGCGGCGGCGGTGGTCGCCTTCGAGCGGGCCGCCCAGGGCAGCCCGAGCGCCTCCACCCTCTATCGCCTGGGAACCCTCCTCGTGAAGAGTGGTGAGACGACCAAGGCCAGGGCCGCCTTCGAGCGGGCCCTGGCCATGCAGCCGGATCTGTCCGAGGCCAGCAACGACCTCGGCGCCCTGTTGGCGCAAGACGGGGACCTGCCGGCCGCGATCGAGAAGTTCCGAGCGGCCCTGGCCACGACGCCCGATTACCCTGACGCCCTCAACAACCTCGGCTACGCCCTCCTCCTGACGGGCCACGCGGAGGAGGCGCGTGACCTCTACCAGAAGGCGCTGAAGCTCCAGCCCGATTTCCCCGAGGCCCTGAACAACCTCGGCCTCATCCTCGGCCGGGAAGGCCAGATGGAACGAGCGGAGCACTACTTCCGCGAGGCGCTCGCGAAGAGAGGCGACTACGGGGAGGCCGCGAACAACCTGGCCCTGGTTCTCGTCGCCCGCGGCCAGCAAGACGACGCGATCCGCCTCCTCGAAGGGTTTCTCGAGACGCGCCCCGGGTTCGAGAACACGTACCTCACGCTGGCGAAGATCTACCTGGCCGCCGGCCGCCAACGGGAAGGGCTGCAGGTCATCGAACGCCTCCTACAGAGAAACCCCACCCACCCCCTGGCCCTCGAGATCGCGCGGCAAGTCAAGTCGCGCTGAGTCCCGGGTTCGATTCCCAGCCCTGAGCGCGCCAGGCGTGGAATCGGTTTCACGGCGTCGGCACCTGCCCGGGCCCTTCGACAGATGCGGGCAGAGCCAATCAGGCGCACAATCATGCCATTCAACACCAGAACGCGCGGCGCGGTCGAGCAGCTCGCCGCGTCGGAATGCTTCGAGCAGACGCTCGGGCGACGCGCTGGCCGTGGAAGTCAGGAGGAATTCACGATGACGGGTAGCTGGACGAAAGCGATCCAGGGACTGGCCGCCGCGGCGCTGATCGTGGCCCTTGCGCCACCGGTCGCGGCGCAGACGACCGCCGGCGGCGTCTCGGGCACGGTGCGCGACGAACAGGGCGCCGCCATACCGGGCGCGACGGCCACGCTCACCAGCAACACGCGCGGCACCGTCTTGACCGCGGCCATCAACCGGAGCGGGGATTTCGTGTTCGCGACGGTGCCGCCCGACACCTACACGCTCAGCGTGAAGGCCGACGGGTTCAAGCCCGTCGAGCGCAAGAACGTAGTCGTGAACGCGAACGACAAGCTGTCGCTGGGCACGCTCGTGCTCAGCCTGGGTGGCATGACGGAGACGGTCAGCGTCTCCGCGGAAGCGACGCCGCTGCAGACCCAGAGCGCCGAGCGCTCCTACGCCGTCGAGGGCCAGGTCATCCAGAACGTCGCGATCAACGGCCGAGACTTCTTCGGGTTCGCGTTCCTGGCGCCCGGAGTCGTCGTGAACGGGCAACCCACGCCCACGGGGCAAGCGTCCAACAACATGAGCGCCAACGGCCAGCGCCCGAGCACGAACAACGTGACGCTCGACGGGGTGACCGACATCGACACCGGCAACAACGGGGGGCCGATGGTCGCGATCAGCCTCGACGCCATCCAGGAGTTCAAGATCCTCACCTCGAACTACCAGGCCGAATACGGCCGATCGGTGGGGGCCCAGGTCAGCGCGGTGACCAAGAGCGGCGGCCGCGACTTCCACGGCTCCGCCTATGTCCTCCGCCGCAACTCCGACATGAACGCCAACACCTGGCTCAACAACAAGAACAACCCCGTGACCCCGGTGCCGCCCCTCGACAACCGCGACATCGGCTACACGCTCGGAGGGCCCATCTACATCCCGGGCAAGTTCAACGCGGACAAGAACAAGCTCTTCTTCTTCCTCAGCCAGGAATACCAGCACCGGCTGAACGCCCAGATCTCGCCCCAGCGCGTGCGCGTGCCCACCGCCCTGGAGCGGGCGGGCGACTTCTCCCAGACGCGCGACAGCGCCGGCGCGCTGTTCCCCTACATCCGCGACTACACCAGCAACCTGCCCTGCACCGCCGCGGACACGCGCGGCTGCTTCCAGGACGGCGGCGTCCTCGGGCGCATCCCGCAGAACCGCCTGTACCCCGTCGGCGTCAACATCCTCAAGATGTACCCGCTGCCGAACTCGGACGGCACGTACACCCAGGGCTTCAACTACGTCTCGCAGGACGCCACCAGCCAGCCCGAGCGGCAGGACCTCTTCCGCCTCGACTGGAACGTGAGCGACCGCTGGCGCGTGAACGGCAAGGTCCTCAACAACAAGAGCGACCGGCTCCTTCCCTACGGCTCCTTCGTGCTGGCCTCGAACATGCCGGACTACAGCATCACCTACCTGTTCCCCCGCCGCGGGTACTCGCTGAACGTGGCGGGCACGCTCAACAGCACGACCTTCGTCGAGGCGACGGTGGGCTACAGCCACAACTCGATCGACATCCTGCCCGACCAGTCCGACCCGCAGAGCTTCACGAAGGCGGCCCTCGGCCTTTCCGCGCTGCCCATGATCTATCCGAGCGCGGTCCAGCTCGACCTGCCGCCCCGCTTCAACTTCGGCGGACGCGTCGGCGCCAACGGCAACACCGCGGGCGTGATCAACGCCCCGACCCTCGGCAGCAACAACGCGCCCTTCTACAACTTCAACACGACCAAGGACGCGATCGGCAGCATCACGAAGCTGATGGGCCACCACACGGCCAAGGCCGGCTTCTACTTCCATCACAGCTTGAAGCCGCAGAGCAGCTTCGCGAACAACAACGGCCAGATCAGCTTCGCCAACGACGCCAGCAACCCGTTCGACAGCGGCTATCCGTTCGCCAACGCGATCCTCGGCGTCTATCAGACCTATCAGCAGGCCTCCGGGTACTTCATCGGCAACTACGAATACAACAACCTCGAGTGGTTCCTGCAGGACAACTGGAAGGCCACGCGCAAGCTGACCCTGGACTACGGAGTCCGCTTCTATTGGATGCAGCCGCAGTACGACACCCTGAAGCAAACGGCGAACTTCCTCCCCGACAAGTACGACCCGAGCAAGGCGCCGCGCCTGTACTTCCCGGGGCGTGACGCCTCCGGCACGCGCGTGGCCGTGGATCGCGCCACGGGCCAGATCCTGCCCGCCATCTACATCGGCCGCATCGTGCCCGGCTCGGGCAGCATCCAGAACGGCGTCTTCCAGGCCGGCAACGGCATCGAGGACACCCTCTACAAGGGATCGGGAATCCTGGTCGGGCCGCGCCTCGGCTTCACCTACGACATCACCGGCAAGAGCGAATGGATCATCCGCGGGGGCGGGGGTGTCTTCTACGACCGCTCGCAGGGCAACTCGGTATTCGACCTGCTCCGCAATCCGCCCACGACCCTCGAGCCCGTCTTCAACAACGGCCGCCTGCAGGACGTGAACCCCAACAGCGTCCTCCTGGCGCCGCCCGGGCTCGTGGCCTACGACCACAGCGGGAAGATCCCGACCACGTACGCCTTCAACCTCGGCGTGCAGATGAAGCTGCCCGGCGCCTCGGTCCTCGACATCTCCTACGTCGGGGCCATCAACCGGAACCAGCTCCAGGCGCGCAACCTCAACTCCGTCCCCTACGGCGCGGCCTTCCTGCCCCAGAACCAGGATCCAACCCTGGCGCCCAATCCGGCCGTGCCCGGCGCGACCGCACTGCCGGACGATTTCCTGCGGCCGTATCAAGGCTTCGGCGACATCCGCATCGCGGAGCCCGTGGCCCGCTCGAACTACAACGCGCTGCAGACGTCGGTCAACCGCCGCTTCAATCAGGGCCTCCTCCTCAGCGTGAGCTACACCTGGAGCAAGGCCCTGGGGACGGTCAGCAACGACAACAACAACACCCTGAATTCGTTCGACACGCCGCGCATCGACGGCAACCAGGACCGCGCGAACTACGGCCCCATGGACTTCGATCGGCGGCACAACTTCATCGGCAACTTCGTGTACGAGCTCCCGAAGACGCACGCGAAGGGAATCCTCGGACAGATCGCGGACGGCTGGCAGGTGTCGGGCATCTACCGCTACCAGAGCGGACAGCCCTACAACGTCACCGTGTCCGTCCCGGGCATCAACTCCAAGAACTTCCTGGGCACGGGCAACACGGCGCCGCCGCGGGCGGTGCTGATCGGCGATCCCGGATCAGGGCACAGCAGTGATCCCTACCGCCAGCTCAACGCGGCCGCGTTCACGATCCCCGCGGTCGGCACCATCGGGCTCGACTCCGGCCGCAACTTCCTCACCACCGCCCCCACGAACAACTGGGACCTGTCCCTCTCGAAGTCGTTCCTCATGGGCGGGGTGCGCAAGCTGGAGTTCCGGGTGGACGCCTTCAACGCCCTCAACCACACCCAGTTCTACACGCTCAACACGACGCTGGTGGTGCGTAGCCTGACCGATCCGACCCCGACCAACCTCCCGTACGACTCCACCGGGAAGCTGGTCAATCCCAGCGGCTTCGGCGCGGTCACGGCCGTGCGTCCGCCGCGCACCATCCAGCTCCAGGTCCGGTTCGTGTTCTAGGCCGTTTTCTGGGCGGGCAGGGCGATGTGCCCTGCCCGTCCCGCTCCCTTCGGCTTGACGCACGCGGCCGGGGTCGGTACTTTCGTGCCACCCATGCGCGCCCGGTCCGCTCCCCAGAACTCCTCCCTGACCATCCGCGACATCGCGCGCCTGGCCGGCGTCTCCGCGGCCACGGTGTCCCGCGTGGTCAACCGGGACGCGCGCGTCAGCACCGCGAAGCGCGGGGCGGTGATGGCCGTGATCGAGCAGGTGCACTACCAGCCCAGCGTCGTCGCGCAGTGGCTGGCCCGCGGTACCTCCCAGGCCTTCGGCGTGGTGACCGAGGACCTGGCCAGCGACTTCTACGGCCAGGCCTTGAAGGGCATCGAGGCGGGCCTTCGCAACAGCGGCTACCACCCGATCTTCGCGAGCGGCGCCCAGCCGGCGGAGGCGGACGCCGCCATCGAGCTCCTGATGCGGAACCGCATCTCCGCCCTCATCGCGGTGGGATGCTTCCGCGAGGACAGGCTCTGGGAGCTGGCGCGCAAGCTGCCCTTCGTCAACATCGGACCGCGGATCGCGGGGCTCGAAGACCGCTGCGCGGTGGCCGACAACCTCAACGGAGCCTACGAGGCCACCCGCCACCTGATCGCTCTCGGCCACAAGCGCATCGTCCACATCGCCGGCCCTTCCACCCACCAGCACTCCGCGGACCGCGTGCTCGGCTTCAACAAGGCGCTACAGGAAGCGCGCGTCAAGAGCGACGTCCGGCTGATCGTGGAGGGCGACTTCGAGGCCGCCTCGGGTGCCCGCGCGGTGGAGAGCCTGCTCCGCCGGCGGATCGCCTTCACCGCCGTGTTCGCCGCGAACGATCCGATGGCCTACGGGGCCATGCACGCCCTCTTCGTGCGCGGCCTGCGCGTGCCGAGGGACGTGTCGATCGTCGGCTTCGACGACCGGCCGCAGTCGGCCTTCACGACCCCGGCCCTCACCACCGTCCGGCAGCCCGAGATCGAGATGGGGACGGCGGCGGTGGCGGCGCTCCTGCGCGAGCTGCGCGGCGAGCCGCCCGCGCTGCCCCGGTTCGCCACCCAGCTCATCGTGCGCGAGTCGACGGCGCGGGTTCCGCCCTCTCGACGGGCCACCCGCGCCTCGAGATGACGCCGGTCAGACCCTGAAGACGATCTTGAGCGTGGAGCCCGGGTCGTAGGCGATCTTCTCGAAGCCCGCTTGCCCGTCGTC
Organism: Vicinamibacteria bacterium; assembly: GCA_035715025.1. Taxonomy (GTDB): domain Bacteria; phylum Acidobacteriota; class Vicinamibacteria; order Fen-336; family Fen-336; genus AA29. Next base: position 19,968 of record DASTLK010000715.1, on the reverse strand, counting down.
CAGCGATCGGGTCTCCGTCCACGGGCGCAGGTCGATCTGCCGCGACTCGATGAGCCGGAGCGCGGTCAAGAAGTCGCGCGGTGAGTAACAGAAGGTCGTGAAGACGGACTGCTCGTCGCGGATCATCTCGATCCAGGGCAGCGGCGAGAGGTTCTCGGCCATCCCGACGAAGACCATCCGGCCGCCGCGGCGAGCGCAGCCCACCGCCTGCCGGCGCGTGGCGGAGGTCCCCGCCGTCTCGATCACGAACTCCGTCCCCCCGTCACTCCAGCGGCGTACGGCGTCCACCGGGTCTTCCTGGCCGCTGGCGACCACGTGGTCGGCCCGGAGCGTGCGCGCCGCCTGCAGCCGCGCCTCGTTCTTGTCCACGACACAGACCCGCGCGATTCCGCGAAGCTTGGCCATGACGAGGGCGAGGATCCCGATCGGTCCCGCACCCAGGATGGTGAGGGAGTCGGGGATCTCGGCCAGCGTGGTGCGGAAGAAGTGGACCACGTTGGCCAGCGGCTCCACCATCACCGCTTCCTGCTCGCTCAGGCCGGTCGAGAGCGGATAGAGGCACGATGCGGGGACGGCGACGAACTCGGCGTAGGTGCCCTGGACGCGGTCCAGGCCGAGGACCTTCCAGCTCGCGCAGAGGTTCTGCTTCCCGGCCAGGCACGCCGCGCACGCGCCGCAGTGGATCAGCGGGTTGACCACGACGCGCTGTCCGGCCTGCCAGCCCGTGACGGAGGAGTGGACCTCCGCGATGGTGGCCACCGCCTCGTGGCCGAGGATCAGCCCGGGCTGCCGGCGCTCGCTGTGCCCGAGGAAGCCGTGGATGTCGGAGCCGCAGATCCCCGACGCCTGGATCGCGAGGAGCGCATGACCGTGCGGGACGGCCGGCTTGGCGACGGCCTGGATCTCGACGTGGCCCGGACCCGTGTAGACGAGCGCTTTCATGGTGGCGAGATCACACGCTACCCCTCGCGGGAAATACGATCAAGCGATGGCCGAGCTGAGGTTCACGCTACCCATCGTCGCGCTCATTGCCGGCTACACGTGGGTGCTCGCTCCGCGGACGCCGCATTGGGTCAGCCCCCTCGTCACGCTGATGGTCCTGGGCTTGTCCACGTGGCGGGCGGTGCGAACGGGCGAGTGGGGCCTGCGCCGGTCTGCGTTCTGGCCGGCCCTCGGCCGCGCCGCCGCCTTCACCGTGCCTGCCGTCCTCATCCTGTGCGTGGTGGGGTCGATGCTCGGCACGAGGCCACGACGAGCGAACCCGTGGGGTGACCTCGCGTTCCTCGTGCCCTGGGCGGCCGGGCAACAGTTCGCTGTCCAGACGGTGTTGCTGAGAGAAACCCAGGCGGCCACGTCGCGTGGCAAGGGCATCCTCCTGGCCGCGGCCGTCTTCGGTGCCCTCCACCTGCCCAACCCGTTCCTGGCTTCGGTCACGCTCGTGGCCGCTCTCGCGTGGTGCTGGATCTACGACCGCCATCCGAATCTACTGCCGCTGGCCCTGTCGCACGCCCTTTGCACGCTGGCCATCCTCTGCTGCTTCGACCCGAGGATCACCGGCGGGCTGCGCGTCGGCTCCGCGTACCTGCAGCGCCATTAGCGGCGCGACGGCTCCGCGGGGACGGTCACGTAGGCGAATCCCAATGCTCGCGCCTGCTCGTTCAGGGGCTGGACGCTCGAGGCCTGAAGTCCCTTCCACTCCGCCTCGAGGCGAGAGAGCTCCTTGAGCCGCTCGGCGAAGATCTCCTTCATGCCCTGGGTCGGCACGCCATCCGCGTCGCGCACCCAGTCGAGGAGAGGCGTGATCTGCGAGTACAGCTTGGCCCCGCCGCGTTGGGCCAGGATGTCGTAGGCCACTTCGGCTTTGGGGTTGTGGAGCTCCGCCTCCAGGGCATCGAGCCGGGGCACGACGTCGCCCGCGGCCTTGACCCAGGAGGCCGCCGCTCCATTGGCGGCGAGGAGCTGGCCGCGGGTCCGGAGCTGGTCGCGCACCGAGCGGATGCTCTCCACGTCGGCCGCGAGCCTCGTGATCGCGTCGCGCACCTCGATCCCGAAGCGGAGCTGCTCCGCGCGCTCGGCCGCCGTCATCTGGACGCGCGGGTCCGGGCGCACTTCGACCGTCGCGGTCGAGGTCTGCCCGTCCGCGGACAGCTTCAGGGTGTAGGTGCCCGGAACCACCAGGGGCCCGTTCTCGGGGTCGCCGGTATCGATCTTCGCGCGCGTGATCCTGGTGGCGCCCGCCCACATGAGGTTCCACTTGCCGCGATTCACGCCCGCCTCCGCGCTGAGAGGCGGCTTCCGTTTCGTGCTGCGTTCCGCATCGGGATCGTCCGGGGGGATCTCGCTCGCGTCCTCCTTGCTGGAGAGCTTGCGCACGAGCGTGCCAGCCGCGTCGGACACCTCGAGGGTCACGTCGCCCTTGGGCTTCTCCTTGAGCCAGTACTGGACGACGAGGCCGGCGGGAGGGTTCTCACCCGGTCCGTCTTCGTGGAAAGAGCCGCGGTAGCGCCAGGCCGTGGTCACGGGGGCGGGAAAGAGGTGAACCGACTTCGCCTTCACCTCCGGCGACATCTCGCGGATCGGAGTGAGGTCGTCCAGGATCCAGATCGACCGGCCGTGCGTGGCGAGGACGAGGTCGTCGCCCTTGACGACGAGGTCGTGGACGGCGACCGCGGGCAGGTTCAGCTTCAGGGGCTCCCACGTCGCGCCGTCGTCGCGCGAGAGCATCACGCCCCGCTCGGTGCCGGCATAGAGCATGCCCTTCTTCTTCGGGTCCTCGCGCACCGCGTGCAGGTAGACGTCCGGGGCGAGGCCGGCGGAGAGGCTCTTCCACGTCTTCCCGTAGTCGGTCGTCTTGTACAGATAGGGACGCATGTCGTCGAGACGGTGCGCATCCACCACCACGTAGGCCGTGCCGGGATCGAGGTGGGAGGCCTCGATGAGGTCCACGGTGCCGAAGGCGGGAATGCCGTGGATGTTGGCGGTCACGTTCGTCCAGGTCGCGCCGCCGTCGCGCGTCACGTGGACGAGGCCGTCGTCGCTGCCGACCCAGATGAGACCCTTGGTGAGCGGCGACTCCGCGACGGCGAAGATCGTGCAGTAGTGCTCGACCCCCGTGTTGTCCCCCGTGATCGGGCCGCCGGACCACTTCTGCTTCGACTTGTCGTTGGTCGTGAGGTCGGGGCTGATCGCGGTCCAGCTCTGTCCGCCGTCACTCGTGCGGAAGAGCACGTTGCCGCCGTGGTAGACGACCTTGGGGTCGTGGGGCGAGACCACGATGGGCGCCGTCCACTGGAACCGGTAGCGCCCGTCCTCGTCCCCGTGGCCGGACTGGTTGTCGGGCCAGGCCCCGACCGCGCGCGCCTGGCCCGTCCGGTGGTCGTAGCGCGTCAGGATCCCGAGGTACTCGCCGGCGTAGACGATGCTCGGGTCCGACGGATCGGACGCGGTGTGGCCCGCTTCCCCGCCGCCCACGTCGTACCAGTCCCCGTAATTGATGCCGTCGGAAGAGAGGCTGTTGCTCGGCCCCGAGCCCGTGCCGAGGTCCTGGAGCGCGCACGACACCCGGTAGGGCTGCGAGTTGTCCGCGTCGACGTGGTAGCACTGGCCGATGGGCAGCCGCGGCGAGAACCAGCTCTCTCCTCCGTCGAGCGTGACGTCGACGCCGCCGTCGTTGGCGCTGATCATGCGCCGCGTATCCGCGGGATCGATCCAGAGATCGTGGTGATCGCCGTGGTGGATGCCCTTGACCTTCTTCCAGGTCTTGCCGCCGTCCACGCTGCGCAGCATCGGCACCTGCGGGCACCAGAGCACGTCGGGGTTCCTGGGATCCACGGTGATCGTCGAGTAGTACCAGGCGCGCTGCCGCAAGGCATGGTGGCCGCTGGCCAGGGACCAGCTCTCGCCGCCGTCGTCCGAGCGGAAGAGGCCGCCCTTCTCCGCCTCCACCACCGCGTAGACGCGCCGCGAGTCGGAGGGGGCCACGGCCACGCCCACCTTGCCCCAGATGCCTTCGGGCAGGCCGTTGTCCTTGTTGAGCGCCTTCCAGCTCTCGCCACCGTCCCGGGAGACGTAGAGGCCGCTCCCCGGCCCGCCGCTGGTCATCTCCCACGGCCGGCGGCGCGCCTGCCAGAGCCCCGCGAACACGACACTCGGGTTCGACGGGTCGATGGCCACGTCGCTCCCGCCGGTGTCCGCGTCCTTCTTCAGGACCTGCTGCCAGGTCTTCCCCCCGTCCCGCGTGCGATAGATCCCGCGCTCCGCGTTGGGGCCGAAGGCATGCCCGAGGACGGCGGCGAACGCGATGTCGGGATTGCGGGGATGCACGGCCATGGTGCCGATCTGGCCTTCCTGCTTCCAGACCTGGATCCAGTTCTTGCCCCCGTCCACGGACTTGTAGATCCCGTTGCCGGCGGCGACGTTGCCACGGATGTTCGCCTCGCCCGACCCGACGTACACGACGCTCGGATCGGAGGGAGCGACCGCGATCGAGCCGATCGACGCGATGGGCTGGTCGTCGAAGACGGGCTTCCAGTCGTGGCCGCCGCTCGTGGATTTCCACACGCCGCCGGAGGCGGTCGCCGCGTAGTACGTGCGCGGGTCGCCGGCGACGCCGGTCACCCTCGCCACGCGGCCGCCGACGAAGGGGCCGACGAGACGGAATTCGAGCCCGCGCAACGGGTCCTTTTCGCGCGCGATCTTGCCGTCGTCGGCGCGGGCGGGGAGGGCGGCGAGGAGGAGGGCGAAGCAGAGAATCGGTCGGAGCGCGGCCGTGGTCATCGGGCACCTCAATGGAATCGCGAGAGTGTATCGCGCGCGTGTCTCGATCAGCGCGCCTTCCGCAAGACCCACGTCGTCATGCACCGCTGGTTCTCCACGTTGACGGTCTTGAGGGGCTCCAGCGGTGTGCCGTCGAGCGCGGCGGCCAGACCGGCGAGGAGCGCCTCCGTCACGAGGAAGCGGTCGCTGCCGTCCGGCAGGTGGTAGCGGCCCCCGCCCAGCGGCTGCACCCGGGCCTCGATGCCGATGGAAGACGCGAGGCGCGCGAAGAAGAGTCCTCCGGGCCGCAACACGCGCCAGAGCTCCCCCAGCATGGCGCGGAAGTGCGGCTCGTCGCGGGCGAAATGGAGCACGGCACTGGCGATGACCGCGTCGAAGTCCTGGTCGGGAAAGCTCAGCGCGTCCAGGGCCTCCACGCGGAAGTTCGTGGCCGGAAGCCGCGGCGCCAGCTCCGCGACGAGCCCACGGACTTGATCGAGCGCGTCCGGGGTGGCGTCCACCGCGCACACGTCGAAGCCATGGCGCAGGAAGTACGGGAGATTGCGGCCGGCGCCGCTGCCCGCGTCCAGGATGCGCATGCCGGGCGTGAGGCGGCCCTTCAGGAGCTGGTCGAACAGATAGATGTCGATGAGGCCGAAGAACCCTGGCAGCTCGGCCGGAGGCAAGAGCATCCCGCGATCATAGGACACCGCCTACAATGCCGTCGTGCCCGGCGCGACTTTCACCGGCTTGCCCATCGCCGACCTGGCCGCTCTCCTCGGGAGCCGCACCCGCGCCCGGGCCGCGCGAAAGTGGCTGTTCGACGCCCGCCCGCTGCCATCGGCGCTCCCCACGCGTATTGCCGGGGTCAGCCTCCAGGCCTGGGCCGCGGTGCGCGACGCCGCGCCGCTCCCCGAGTGGCAGCTGGCCCAGCGGCAACAGGCGCCGGACGGCACGACCAAGCTCGCGCTGACGCTGGGAGCGGCCACGGTGGAGACGGTCCTCATCCCCGCCGCCGGCCGCACCACCGTCTGCGTCTCGAGCCAGGCCGGCTGCACGCGGCACTGCCGTTTCTGCGCGACGGCGACCCTCGGCTTCTCGCGCAACCTCACGGCCGGAGAGATCGTGCTGCAGTACGCGGTGGCCCGGGCGGAGGCGCCGCCTGGCCAGCCCGCGCGCAACGTCGTGTTCATGGGCATGGGCGAGCCCATGGACAACCTCGACGAGGTGCTCACCACCTTGACCGTCCTCACCGAGGACGCGCCGCCGCGCCTGGCCTGGAGCCACGTCACGGTGTCCACCTCGGGCGTGCTGCCGGAGATGAAGCGCTTCCTGAAGGAGAGCCGCGCGCACCTGGCCCTGTCCCTCAACGCGACCACGGACCCGCAGCGCCAAGAGCTGATGCCGCACAACCGCGTGTGGCCGATCGCCGCTCTCATGGGCGCCTTGCGCGAAGACCAGGCCACGGGCTCGGGGCGCCGCTACTTCATCGAGTACGTGCTGTGGCAGGACGTGAACGACACGGATGAAGACGCCCGCCGCCTGGTCGCGCTCCTGGCCGGCCTGCCCGCGCACGTCAACCTCATCCCGCACAACGCCATCGCGGGCAGCTCCCTCCGCGCCCCCTCGGACGAGCGCGTGCTCGTCTTCCAGGGCCTCGTCCAGGCGGGCGGAGTGCGCTGCCTCGTGCGATGGCCTCGTGGGGGCCCGATCGCGGCCGCCTGCGGCCAGCTCGCGCGGCGCGGCTGAAGCGCCGGGTGGACAACTCCGCGGGGCCGACGTATACCTCCGCACACCGATTCCCGACGATCTGTTCTCTCGCAGGCTGACCCACAGGAGGCGCACGATGTGGAGCCGAAGACGTTTCCTCGAGACCTTCTCCGCCCTGCCCCTGGTCGGCGGCTTCACCGGGCCGAGCGCCGTCCCCGCGTCGGCAGCGGCCGCCCCCAAGGCCGGGCGCGACTACTTCGCCGAGCTCGGCGTACGCCCGTTCATCAACGCGGCGGGGACGTACACGGCCATGACCGCCTCCCTGATGCCGCTCGAAGTCATGGAGGCCATCAACTACGCCTCCAAGCATTTCGTCATGCTCGACGAGCTCCACGACCGGGTCGGCGAGCGCATCGCCACGCTGCTCCGCTGCGAAGGCGCGATGGTGACGTCGGGAGCGGCCTCCGCCCTGACCCTCGCCACGGCGGGAGTCCTCACGGGCAAGGATCAGCAGAAGATGGTGGACCTCCCCAACCTGGCCGGAATGAAGAGCGAGGTCATCATCCAGAAGGCGCACCGCTTCGGATACGACCATGCCGTTCGCAACTGCGGGGTGCGGCTGGTGGAGGTGGAGACGCCCGACGAGCTGGAACGCGCGATCAACGACCGGACGGCCATGATGCTCTTCTACAACGCGGCCGCGCCTCCGGGCCCCATCCCGGACGCGGAGTTCGTGCGCCTGGGAAAGAAGCACTCCATCCCCACGCTCAACGACGCGGCGGCCGACGTGCCGCCGGTGGAGAACTTCTGGAAGTACACGGGCATGGGCTTCGACCTCGTGGCCTTCTCCGGCGGCAAGGGCATCCGCGGGCCCCAGAGCGCGGGCCTGCTCCTCGGCCGCAAGGCGCTCATCGAGGCCGCCCGTCTCAACGCGCCCCCCAACGGCAACACGGTCGGACGCGGCATGAAGGTCAACAAGGAAGAGATGCTCGCCATGCTGGTGGCGCTGGAGCTGTTCGTGAAGAAGGACCACGCGCTCGAAGGCCGCGAGTTCGAGAGGCGGGCGGAGCTGGTGCGCGGCAGCGCGATGGCGGTGCCCGGGGTCAAGGCCGAGGTCTTCGTGCCTCCGGTCTCGAACCACGTGCCCCACGTGCGCATCACCTGGGACGGCGGGGACGAAGCGGCGGCGACGGCCGTGGTGAAGGCCATGCGCGACGGGGAGCCGTCGATCGTGATCCGGAACGAGAAGGAGGCCCTCGTCGTCGGCGTCTGGATGATGAAGCCCGGGGAGGACCGGATCGTGGCCAGCCGTCTTCGTCAGGTGCTCGCGAAGAAGGCCTGAGGCCGATGAAGCGCGTTTCCCTGCTGCTCGTCGTCCTCGCCGCCACCGTCCTGATCCCGCGGCGGCCCGCCCTGGCCGCCGAAGACGCGCCGCGCGTGCGCTTCCCTGCCGACGTTCCCCCCCGCAACGACATCCGGCTCGAGAACCGCGTCCCCATCCCCATGCGCGATGGCGTGAACCTCTACGCCGACGTCTATCGTCCGGTCGGAGAGGGCCGCTACCCGGTCCTGGTCTCGAGGACGCCGTACAGCACCGAGCGCTTCCCCACCGCCTACGACGCCGCCGTCTACTTCGCCCAGCGGGGCTACGTCTACGTCTTCCAGGACATCCGCGGGCGTCACGAATCGGAAGGACGCTGGGAGCCTTTCTTCGACGACGAGAAGGACGGCGTCGACACCATCGAGTGGGCGGCGAAACAACCGTGGTCGACCGGGAAAATCGCGATGCAGGGGGGCAGCTATCTCGGACAGAACCAGTGGCGGGCCGCGCAGGCCGGCGCCCCCGGCCTCGTCACCATCTTCCCGATGGTGGCCTCCACCAGCCTCTATCACGACTGGATCACCCTCAACGGCGGCTGGCGGCTCTCCTTCAACTTCGGATGGGGACCCGTGCGCCAGGAATCGCGGATCATGCAGAACCCCGGGCCCCACACCATGCCCGGCCTGCGCGCGATCCACTACGACGAGGTCCAGTGGCATCTGCCCCTCAGCACCATGCAGCAGCTGGTGGGACGCCACGCCCGCTTCTACGACGACTGGATCGCCCATCCGGATTACGACGCCTACTGGAAGCCGCTCAACGCGGAGGAGCTCTTCGACAAGATCAAGGTTCCGGTGCACACGCTGGGCGGCTGGTTCGACATCTTCAGCCAGGGGACGCTGCACGGATACGTGGGCATGAGCCACCAGGGTGGTTCGGACACGGCCCGGCGCATGAGCCACATCGTGATCGGGCCGTGGGGGCACGGCCCGTCCCAGAAGTACGGGGCCCTGGACTTCGGACCCGAGGCCAACGTCGATCCGCTGCCCCTGCAACTGCGGTGGTACGACTACTGGCTGAAGGGAATCGACAACGGGCTCACCACCGAGCCTCCGGTCAAGCTGTTCGTCATGGGCCGGAACGAGTGGGTCTACGAGCGCGAGTATCCGCTGGCCCGGACGGAGTACCGGCCGCTCTATTTCGCGAGCGGCGGCCACGCAAACGGCGGGCGTGGAGACGGCGCTCTCGTCTGGACCAAGCCCGCCGGTCCGGCGACCGCGGATCGCTACCGGTACGACCCGGACGATCCGGTCCCGTCGCTGGGGGGAAACAACTGCTGCGGCACGCCCACACCCGCCGGTCCCATGGACCAGCGTCCCATCGAAGGCCGCCGCGACGTCCTGCTCTACACTTCCGACTTCCTGACCGAGGAGCTCGAGGCCACCGGTCCGGTCAAGGTGGTGCTCTACGCCTCTTCGGACGCGGTCGACACCGACTTCGTGGCCAAGCTGGTGGACGTCTACCCGGACGGGTCGAGCTACAACATGGCGGAGGGAATCCTGCGCGCCCGCTACCGCGACGGCCCGAGCAAGCCCAGCCTCCTCACCCCTGGCCAGGTGTACCGGATGGAGATCGACCTCGTAGGCACGTCCGTCGCCTTCGGCAAGGGACACCGGATCCGCGTCGACGTGACCAGCAGCCACTTTCCCCAGTTCGACCGCAATCCCAATACGGGCGCGCCCTTCGGCACGACGGACAAGGTGCGAGTCGCACAGCAGACCGTCTACCACGATGCGGAGCACGCGTCCCACATCCTGCTGCCCGTGATTCCACGGCGGCAGAGATGACGGATCCGTTTCCACGGCCCATCACGGAGGCTTCGATGCGCTCAGGCCGGACGACGTTCCTCTGGGGAATGCTCGCGGGCGCGAGCGTCATGGCGCTCGTGTCTTCGGGGATCGGCGTGCGCGCCAGCGGCCAGGCTCCGGCACCGCCGACCACGAGCGGTGCCCGGCCCACGAGCAAGGTCGTGCTCGAGAACGCGCGCGTGCGGGTCAAGGACGCCTTCTTCCCGCCCGGGGCGGCCGCGGCCAGCATGCATACGCACGAGCTCGCGCACGTGGGCGTGATCCTGACTGCGGGAACGCTCGTGTTCACCGAGCCGGGCAAGCCCGCGGAGACGGTGACGTTCGATGTCGGGAGCGTCGGCTTCCGGGAGGCCCACGTCACCCATCAAGTCACGAATCCAGGCCCGAACCCGATGCGTGTCATCGAGGTCGAGCTCAAGTAGCGCTACGGCAGCTCGCGCACCCGGATGTCCTTGAACTCGACCGGCGAGCCTTCCGATTCCATGCAGAGATAGCCCGTCCGCGGCTCCGCGCTGCGGCCCCCGGACACCTCTTCGCCGTTGACCCACAGGCGCAGCTCGCCGTTGATCGCGCGCACGTAGTAGTGATTCCACTCGCCCACGCCGCGGCTCAGGTCCTTGCGTGGAAAGCTGCGCGAGCCGTCGGGGGAGAGCGGGGGAAAGGGCGTCAGCTTCGATTTGCCGACGGCGAAGATGTCGCCGTGGGTCGTGAACCAATCGCCCTTCTTGCCGGACTGCTTTTCGTATTGCTCCCGATAGCCGTGGTCCAGCATCTGCACCTCGATGCCGTACTCAGGCAGCTTGTCCGGCTCGAGCCGTTCGAGGGCCTCGTCGGGCACCCACACGAACACTCCCGAATTGCCCGCCGAGCGCAGGTGGCGCCACTGCACGACCATCTCGACGTTGGTGAACTTCTGGCGCGTGCGCAGCACGCCGATCGGCCGGCCCGAACACAGCAGCCGGCCGTCCTTCCACGTCCAGGTGTCCGGGTTGCCGTTGACCCCCGCGAAATCGCTCTCGCCGAGAGTGCGCCATCCCGGCTCGGTCCCATCGATGAACGCCCGGGGCGGCTCCTGGGCGCCCGAGCGCAGCGAGAACGCGAGCACCACGGCTGCGGCAAGGCACGACGCGCGACCCCTCGATCCTGGAAGCACGGGACCCTCCTCTGCGCGAAGAACGGCTTTCGCGCAGCCTAACCCATCGAATCCCCGCGGTTAAAATGGCGGCATGGGCGACCAGCCGAAGACGCTCACCGCGGCCGAGGTGCTCGGGGCGATCGACAGCCTCGAGCTGATGATCGAGGCGGGCGGCGGGGACGTGGACGCGAAGGCCACGCTCGCGCTGACCACGTACCGCGTGGCCGCGCGCACCAGCGGCCTGGCCTGGGCGGACGGGCGCTTCGAGCCGATCTTCACGCGCCTGCGCGAGCAGGCGGCGGCGCTTGGGCGCCAGGCCCAGGTCGAGAAGATCCTGCGGGGCATCCCGGACGTGCAGCGGCTGCAGCGGGCGAGCGAAGCGGCGGCGCACGACGTCGAGGCCCTGGCCGTGCTCGTGCGCGAGATGGCGGCCGCCGGCGGCCCCCCGCCCCTCACCGACGAGGAGCTCGGCGGGCTCGAGGAATACTTCGGCCGCCCGTCCCCGCCCATGCCGGAGGCGACCGCCGCCAACGTCCGCCGCGCGCTGGCCGAGCTGCGCGCGCTGCGCGCCGCCCGGCGCTCCTGAGTGCCGGCCCATCCCCTTCACATCAGCAGCGTCTCCACGCGATGCGCATGCACCATCCCTTCGCGCGGCGACCAGGCGAAGATGGTGAAGCGGCCGTCCTGGGACGCGACCAGGGCGACGGCATCCCGCTGGTCCTGCGCGAACTGCGCGGCCGAGCTGTGGCGGGTGCCCCCGAGCTGCACGGGCGCCACTACCGCCGCCACGCCGCCTTCGATGGGCTCGCTGAAGGCGATCCGCTCCACGAGCGGCCGGCCGTCCGGGCGCCGGATCTTCACGCCGAACCCGAGCACCTCGTAACGGTCGGTGACCACGGTGGCGCCGTCCACCGCGGTCAGGCCCGCCACCGCGTCCACGACGCGGCCGAGCGCATCGTGCCCGCGCAGCGGATCCTCCTCCGTGTCCTCGAGCACGAGGTCGCTCAGCTCCGTGAAGGGCGGCTCGATCGCGTACGCGACGGGTGGCACGATCGACTCCCGCCAGGCCTCCGTGCCCGTGGGGACCACGAGCAGCGTGCCCCCGCGTTTGTGCGCGCGCATCGACACGGCGAGCCGGATCAGCACGTCGACGGAATCGTCCGTCGCGCCGGACGACTCGGGAGCGAGGAGCGACTTCAACAGGTCGGGGTGGTCCGAGGCATCCGCGTCCTCCCGGCTCAGGACCTTGACCTGCTCCCCCTCGAAGACGGCGACGTTCCGGAACTTCGCCGAATCGTCGTGGACGCGGTGCTTCACCACCAGCAGGCCCGGCCCCAGCACCTCGAGCACGAAGCAGAAGGTGGGAATGGCCCGCGTCGTTCCCCATACGCGCAGCTCGCCCTGCTCGCGCCAGACGCCGAGGTGGATGCCGGGCCGCTCGACCGCGGGGGCGAGCCGGGCCAGGGCGCGCGGGCCGAGCGGAAGCGACTCCGCCAGCATCAGCGGCCGCACCGCGCGCTCCGGAGGCAGGAAAGCGAGTGAGATCTCCGGAACGTAACCCTCCTCGCGCTGCAGGCTGGCCCAGAAGCCGGCGTCGATGAGGGCCTCGACCGTCGCGGCGTCGGGCAGGCCCGCAGCCGCGGCGCTCGACGGGCCCGTTGCGGCGTGTCGTGCGAAGTATTCGACGAGGCCGGCCGCGGAGCTTCGGGCGGCGGCATAAAGGGGAGCGCTCATGTCGCCCCCCAGTATGCCTTCAGCGCGTCTTCAGGCCCTCATCCGTGGCCATCGTCTCTCGTCGCGACCGCTGCGCCGTCCAGCCCGCGGCCGCGAAGACGAGAAGGTTTGCCACCACGACCGGGAGCGCGTGCTGAAGGGCTCCGTACGCGATCCACATGAGCGCGCCGACCATCTGCACGCGGGTCAAGAGCGACGCCCGCGTGAAGTACGAGCCGACGAACACGGCCGTGGCCGCCCAGCCCAGGGACTCGACGAACGCCGGACCCAACGTCATCACACCACGGCGCCGTCGAGGGGCAGCGGCGGCGTCAGCGTGATGCGATCCGTGCTGACCTTGTCCCACTCCTGCAGGGTCAAGCCGTAGGTCTCGAAGAGCCGGCGGATCTCCGCGGTCTGCCAGCCGGAGACGTGCTGCAGCATGGGCAGGACGATGCTGAACGCGTTGTCGCTCAGCACGGTGCGCTTGGCGATGCGGGCCAGGTGCTTGTTCTCGGACACGGCGATGGTGAACCCGTCACGGTTGTTGACGTGCAGCATCACGTGGACGTCCGAGCTGCCGTCGCCGACGTAGATCGTGCGATCGGGAGGGGTGCCCAGGCGCTCCTCCAGCTCCTCCAGCACCGACACCTTTCCGTAGCCCGCGGGCACGCGGCGGATGGACCGCACCTCACCCGACCGCGGGTCGTATTCGAGCTCCGTCCCGAAGATGTGATCGGGCGACACGATGCCTTCGAGCGCGGACTGGACGACCTCCTTCGGCGCGGCCGAGACGACGAAGAACGAGAACTGGCAGTCCTCGAGCCCGCGCCTGAGGAACTCCATGAGGACCGGGATGTCCTTGCGCAGACGGACGCGCCGGCCGGCCTCGATCAGGTGCTCCTTTCGTACGCCGCGGAACTCGGGATCGTGACGGATCAGGTAGGCGAGCTCGCCGCCCTGGTTCACGAGGTTGCTCGCGGCCAGACCCTCCACCTTCGACTGGAAATCGGAGGCGCCGATCAGCTCGCTCAGCACGAGCCCTGAATCGTTGAAGCTGAGGGTCTGGTCGAAGTCCGACGCCACCAGGAAATGCTTCTTCGCGACCGCCGTGGTGCCCAAGTGACCTCCTGCCAAGCTGTTATAGCAACATCAAGTCACAATATCGCTCCGATCGCTCGTCGTGTCAAGTCACATTTCCATCTGATTCCCTGATTGTCTGCCATCACAGTATTTACACGGTGATGAAGTTGTTATATCATCTTGTCATGAACCGGCCGGAAAAGGCCCAAACGCCGAAACACCGGCAGGTCTATCGCGCCCTCGAAAGCGAGATCCTGGGCGGCCGCTGGAAGGACGGCGACCGCCTTCCGAGCGAGGCGGATCTCGTGCGGCAGTTCGGCGCCTCGCGGATCACCGTGGGACGCGCAGTCCGAGATCTCCAACGCGCGGGCCTGGTCGAGCGGCGCGCCGGCTCCGGCACGTACGTGCGAACGAAACGCGGCACGGCGGCCCTCTCGTTCGGCCTCCTGATCCCCGACCTGGGCGAGACGGAGATCTTCGAGTCGATCTGCCAGGGCATGATGGCGTCCCCGCTCGCGCGCGAGCACGCCCTCGTCTGGGGAAGCCAGACGGGCGGCGGCGGCTCGAAGGAAGAACGCGCGTGGGAGCTCTGCCGGCAGTACATCGACCGGCGCGTTTCGGGCGTCTTCTTCGCGCCCCTCGAGCTCACGGCCACGAAGGACGAGGTCAACCTGCGCATCGCGCAGGCCCTCGACGACGCGCGCATCCCGGTCGTCCTGCTCGACCGCACCGTCGTGCCCTACCCGCAACGCGGGCACCACGACCTCGTGGGGATCGACAACCGGCGCGCCGGGTACCTCATCACCGAGCACCTCCTGCGCCTGGGATCACGCCGCATCGCGTTCGTGGGCGTGGACAACGCGGCGGCGACCGTCGATGCCCGCGCGTCCGGCTACCGCGAGGCGCTCACCGCCTGGGAGGTCCCGTACGACCGGGCCTTCGTCCGTCGCATCGATCCCGCGGACGCGGCCACGGTGCGCGGTCTCATGGAATCGGTGCGCCCCGACGCCGTCGTCTGCGCCAACGACTGGACGGCGGCCCGCCTGATGCGCACGCTGCTCGAGCTCGGCCACACCGTACCCGGCGACGTGCGCCTGGTGGGCATCGACGACGTGGAATACGCGAAGCTGCTGCCCGTGCCCCTGACCACGCTGCGCCAGCCCACGCGCCAGATCGGCGCCGCCGCCCTGGCCGCGATGCTGGACCGCGTGGCCGGAGGAGATCTGCCCACCCGCGACATCCTGCTGCACGGGACGCTGATCGTGCGGAGGTCGTGCGGCGCGCCGGAAGGTCAGCGCGGCGAGTCCCCCGAGCGCTGATCCGCCGACGCGCCTAGGGACCGAACACGAAGGGCACGTTCCAGTCCTGTTCGATCCGGTTCGCTCCCGCCCCCGTCTCCACGATCATCGTCGCCACCCGGAACGGCGTCGCGGCATCCGCGGGCGACGCGGGACACGACACCTCGATCGGAAACGTCTCGCCGGCGGCCAGGTCGAAGACGGTGGACGCGCATTCCAGCCGCGCCTGGCTCTCCGTGAAAAGGCCGACGCGCAGGCGCTGCCCGTGCAGATCCCCGTCCGGCCGGACGTTGAAGACGATCTTCAAGCGCCCCGCGCAGGCGGCCACCGTCGGTCCGCACCCGGCAAGGGTCGAGCCGGGGACCGGATTCGAGTTCACGAAGGTGATCCGGCCCGGACCAGCGCCCGTGGTAGCCACCGCGAACGCGCGCGGGTCCTGCGTCACCGGAGGACCGTCCGGCGTCCAGGGCCCCAGATCGCAAGACTGCTGCTGCTCACCGCAGGCCGTGAGCAGGACGAGAGACACCACGAGCGAGCGTCTCATAGCCACTCCGCAATCGCTTCACGACGAGGAAGCTGCGATCACGGTACGCGCGGGCGCGCGTGGCGCGCGGCCCCCTGTGACGGTCTTGGCGACTGTCCCTCTCGTCTCCGCGGCGCAGGAGGCGTGTCTCGATTAACATCGCGCTTCGATGGCTTCTTCCGCCGCGCCCGGTCTCGCCCGCCGCATCGGCGCCTTCGACGCCACCATGATCGTCATGGGCGGCATCGTGGGCTCCGGCATCTTCGCCAATCCCCGCGAGGTGGCGGTCGAGCTGCCTTCCGCGCCGCTGCTGCTCGCAGCCTGGGGCGCGGGCGGGGTGATGGCCCTCCTGGGCGCGCTCATCTATGCGGAGCTGGCCGCGCGCCGGCCGGGCGTGGGCGGCCAATACGCCTATCTGCGCGACGCCTATCACCCACTGGCGGCGTTCCTCTACGGCTGGGTGCTGCTGCTCGTCGTGCAGACGGGCGGCATGGCCGCGGTGGCCCTCATCTTCGCGCGCTACAGCGGCCGCCTCCTCGGAGTCTCATTCCCCGAGCCCGCGCTGGGCATGGCCGCCCTGCTCGCCCTCACCGTCGTGAACTGCCTGGGCGTGGCCATGGGCGCGCGCGTGCAGTCGGCGCTGATGGTCCTGAAGATCGTGGCCATCGCCACCCTCATCGTGTGCGGATGGCTCCTGGTTCCGCCTGTGACCGCCGCCGCGGCCGCGGCTCCTCTCGCCGGCCAGGGCCTCCACGCGCTGTTTGCCTTCGGCGCCGCCATGGCGCCCGTCCTCTTTGCCTACGGAGGATGGCAGACGGCGAGTTTCGTCTCCGGCGAGCTGCGCGATCCGCGGCGCGACCTGCCGCGCGGATTGCTCCTCGGGGTGAGCGGCGTGATCGTGCTCTACCTCGGCGTGAACTGGGTCTGCGTGCGCGCCCTGGGCGGGCCGGGCCTGGCCCAGACCCTGGCTCCGGCCTCGGCGGTGATGGAGCGCGCGCTGGGCCCGGCGGGGGCGCGGCTCATCGCGGCGGGCATCGCGGTCTCGACCCTGGGCTTCCTCAGCCAGTCGATGCTCACCGCGCCGCGCGTGTACTACGCGATGGCGAACGACGGCGTGTTCTTCGAGCGGGTCGGGCGCATCCATCCTCGCACGCGCGTGCCCGTGTTCGCGATCGCCCTGCAGGGCGCGTTCGCGATGCTGCTCACGGCCTGGGGCCAGTACCGCCAGATCCTCGACTACATGATCGCCGTCGACTTCATCTTCTTCGGCCTCACCGCGAGCTGCCTGTTCGTGTTCCGGCGGCGGGACGGCGGCGTCGCGAGCGAAGGTTTCCGCACGCCCGGCCATCCCTGGACGACCGCGATCTTCGTGGCCGGATGCTGGCTCTTCGTGGCGAACCTCGTGGCGCAGAAACCGCGGGACACGCTGCTCGGGATGGCGATCCTGCTGACCGGCGTGCCCGCCTTCGCGCTCTGGAGCGCGCGCCGTTCCCGGAGATCCGGCTAGCGGAAGACGCCGGTGTGGCCCAGCGAGTAGCGGCCGGGCTGGGGGTAGATGCAAAGGCCGTGCGGCTCGCGGCCCACGGGGATGCGGGCGAGGAGCTTTCCGTCCTTCGTGTCGATCGCGTAGACCTCGGAGTGGTACCGGCCCGCCAGCCAGAGCACCTTCCCGTCCTCGGACACGCCGCCCATGTCCGGGCTTCCGCCGCCGGGCAGGACCCACTTCTTCACCACCGCGCGCGTCGCGAAATCGATGAGGGAGATCGTC
Organism: Vicinamibacteria bacterium; assembly: GCA_035715025.1. GTDB lineage: Bacteria > Acidobacteriota > Vicinamibacteria > Fen-336 > Fen-336 > AA29. Next base: position 2,794 of record DASTLK010000715.1, on the reverse strand, counting down.
CCTTCGCCTCGGTTCGAGACGTAGAGGACCTTGGAGTCGCGGCTGGCGTAGAGGCCGTGCGCGCCCAGCCCGGTCGGGATGAAGCCGATCACCGACGGCTTCTCACCGTCGATCATGTAGACGCCGTTGGAGCGCATGTCGGCCACGTAGAAGACCTTTCCGTCCGGCGAGAGCTTGACGTCCTGCGGCATCGCCCCCGGCCGCAGCTTGACCGAGCCCAGGACGCGCAGCTCGGCCACGTCGACCTTGATCATGCGCGCCCCGAACTCGCAGCTCGCGATCAGGTACCGGCCGTCGGCGGAGAAGTCCACGTGGTCCACGCCCGGACAGGGCACGCTCAGCGACCGCTGGAGCTTCATGGTGTGCGGATCGCGGAAGTCGAGCCGCCGCAGGCGCTCCGCCACCACCATCGCGTACTTGCCGTCGGGGGTGTAGTACATGTTGTACGGCGCATCCACGCGCACCGACCCGCCCTTCTTCCCCGTGGCGGGGTCGATCTTCGTCACCGTGTTCCCGACGTTGTTGAGCACCCACAACGTCCGCAGGTCCCAGGACGGCGTGACGTGCTGCGGCAAGAGGCCGACGTCGAAGTGATCGATGATCTTGAAGGTCCGGGGATCGATCACGTCCACCGTGTTGCTCTTGCTGTTCGGCACGTACACGCGCTCGGGGAAACCCTTCACCACGGGGCTGAGGTGGCCCGGCCGCGTCTCGCTGTAGATGTCGTCGGGATCGAGCACAGGCGGCATGCCGGGCAACGGCCCGCTCGGGAGCGCGGGCGGAGCGGGGGCCGGGATCGGTGTAGGGGCCGGCGGCTCAGGGCGCGCCGGACCCGAGGGCGGAGAGGCGGCGACCACGGGCGGACGGCCGGTGGCGCCACCGGCGCAACCGAGAATGGGGACGAGGAAGCCGAGCACGGCGACGAGGAGAGCGGGCGCTTCGAGGCGAGTTCGGTTCATCCGGAAGACATCATAGCTGCTGGTGCGCACCCGCTGAACCCGCGCCACCGACCGCGCGGACTGGCCGTTATCGGGGTGGGCTGGGCGAGGGCGTCGGCGTCGGCTCCGGCGCCGCTTCGGCCGGGGGCGGCGTCGCGACCGGGCTGGGATGGGGCGTCGGCGGACGCGTCGCGGGAGCGGCGGCAGAAGCCGACGCGTGAGGCGACGGGACAGGACGCGGTGACACGGCATCGGCCGCGGGTCGGACCGGACTCGAGGCCGGACTCGGATGGACGGTCGGCATCGGGCTGGGGGCCGGACTCGGACGCGCGGTCGGGGTCGGCGTCGCGCGAGGAGACGGAACCGGGGACGGCGGCGCGGACGGAGGCGGGCTGGGGACGGGCGCCACGCTCGGCGTCGCGCGCGGACTGGGGAGGCGAGCCGGCGCGACCGTGCTCCCCGTCGCCCGGCGCGGGCTCGCGGCCAGCGGCAAGGGCGAGGGCGAGCTCTCGGGACGCAGCGATTCGTTCGTCTCGCGCGGCCCGTGCGCCAGCAAGATGATCAGTGCCGCGAGCAGCGCGGCCGCGACCATGCTCGCCACCCAGGCCACGATCACGCTGCGGCGGCGCTCCCGGAAGCGGCGCCGCACGTGCGACGACGTCGTGCTCCCCATCCGACTCCCGATCGGAGTGATCGGATCGGGGACGCGCATCGTCCGATCCGGCGGAGGGGACCAGGCGGGAACGCGCGGAGACTCCGCCCCGGCCGCCGCCGGCGCCGCCGCTCCCCCGCGTCGTTCGAGGAGGGAGGCGAGGATGCGATGCATCAGGGCCATGTCGGGCCGAGTGCGCGGCTCTGGGCTCGTGGCCGCGCGGATGAGCTTGCGCAGCGGCTCGGGCACCGCCTCTCCCGGGTCCAGGGCCGGCTGCTGCAGCTTGCGCATGCCGACCGTGGCCAGCGCGGCCGCGGGCGTGAGGCCCGCCTCCAGCGGGAACGGGTGCACTCCGGTGAGCGCCTCGTTCAGGAGAAGGCCGAGGCCGTAGACGTCGATGCCGCGCGGCTCGGCGCGCTCGCCGCGGAAGACCTCCGGCGGGAGGTAGCTGAGCGTGCCGAGATGGCCCTTGCCGGTGAGCTCTCCCGATTGCGCGGCGGCCGCGATGCCGAAGTCGACGAGGCACGGGCCATCGGGAGTCAGGACGATGTTCGAGGGCTTGAGGTCGCGATGGGAGATCCCCTCCGCGTGGGCGTGCTCGAGGCCCCCGGCCAGGGGGACGAACGTGGCCAGCGCTTCCGGCAGCGCCATGGGGCCGCGCTCCAGCCGGCGTTTCAGGGTCTCCCCCTCCGCCAGCTCCATGACGAGGTACAGCAGGCCGCGGCGGGTGTCCTCGCTGAAGCCCATCACGCGGACGATCGCGGGATGGCGCAGGGCGGACAGGGCCTCCGCCTCGCGCACGAAGCGCGCGCGCGCGTCCGGCTCGAGCGACGGCTTCATCACCTTGAGGGCCGCGTCCACGCGCTCGCTCAAGGCGGAGTGAACGCGGAAGACGGCCCCCATCCCGCCCTCGCCGAGCGGACTCTCGATGATCCAGTCTCCGATGCGGTCGCCGGCCCTCAGCATTGACGTTATCAGCCTCCCATGGCCGCGCTCGGCCTGCAATGGCCGGAGCGCCGACGATCCCTTCGACGTCTCTCGTTTGCGGCCCCCCGGCCGGTGCGCTAGGTTCACCCGATGCCGCCCGATGTGCTCAGCCTCGCGGGCCGGGTCGCGCTCGTCACGGGCGCGGCCCGGGGGATCGGGGCGGCCACCGCCCTCGCCCTGGCCGAGGCGGGCGCGCGCGTGGCCCTGGTGGACCGGG
>DASTLK010000714.1:0-6244 GCA_035715025.1 Vicinamibacteria bacterium | reverse complement strand
AGCCAGCGCGCGGCGGTCTCGATTCCCGCGGGAAGGGTCTTCGCGGTGGCCCGCCGCGAGATCGACGGGATGGGCGTGGGCGGAGGCAGCCGCCTCGAGCACGTGTTCGCCGTCCTCTCGCTCGCCCTCGAGCGCGAGCCCATCGAGATCGCGCTGCGCGCGCTGCGGGGGCGCGACCCCACGCTGCGGGGGACCGCTCTCGAGTACCTCGATCACGTGCTCCCGCCCGGCATTCGCGAGGCGCTCTGGCCGCGCCTGGGCCTGACCACCGCGCCTCCGGCCCGGCGGCCCGTCGACGACGTCCGCGACGAGCTGCTCCGGTCGTCCTCGCGCTGGACGACGGGGGAAAGGCGGCTCCGGAGCAGCGCCGGCCCCTGAGGGTGGCGGTCCGCCCTCAGCCGTCGAGGCCGAGGCGCGTCATCTTGAGGGCCAGGCCGTTGCGCGAGACGCGCAGCAGCCGGGCCGCCTCCGTGCGGTTGCCCCCGGTGCGCGCGAGCGCTTCCTTGATGAGCCGCTCTTCGAGCGCGTCGACGTGGCGCTGCAGCTCGAGCGAGTCGCCCGCGGCCGCCTCCCGGCGGGGCCGGGGGGCGCGGATCTCGTCGCGCAGCATGCCGTACTCGATGGCCTCTCCGGCCAGACAGCCGTGCAGGAGACGTTGCAGCTCGTGCCCCAGCTCGCGTACGTTGCCCGGCCAGTCGTAATCGACGAGCGCGGCCAGGGCCTTCCCGGTGACGCCGCGGATCGGCTTCCCGGAAGCCACGGCCAGGGGGCGCAGGAGTCCGTCCACGAGGCCGGGGATGTCACCCCGGCGCTCGCGCAGGGGTGGAATCCGCAGGACGGCCCCGCAGAGCCGGTAGAACAGGTCGGCGCGGAACTGCGCATCGTCGATCCGAGAGGCCAGGTCCACGTTCGTGGCGGATACGATCCTGAGATCGACGCGCACGGCCGGCGCGGCCAGGGGCTCGACCTCTCCCGTCTCGAGGACGCGCAGCAGCTTCGCCTGAAGGCCGAGGCTCATGTCGCCGATCTCGTCCAGGAACAGCGTCCCGCCGTGCGCGACCTGGAACCGTCCCGGCCTCGCCGCCACTCCGGTCGCCGCGCCCTTTCCGACGCCGAAGAGCTCGGCCTCGAGCAGCTCGGCGGGGATGGCCGCGCAGTTGACGGCCACGAAGGGTCCGCTCGCGCGCGAGGCCGACAGGTGAAGAGCGCGCGCGAAATCCTCCTTGCCGACACCCGTCTCCCCGATGAGGAGCACGGGCAGGTCGGTGTCCGCGATCGGCTCCATGCGTCCGTACAGCTCGACCATGCCGCTCGAGGTGCCGCGGACGTGGCGAGCGGGAAAGACCAGGGGCCGTCGGGCCGGAGAGGCGGCGGCCGCCGGCGGCGGCGCCAGGTCCGCCCAGGCCGCGATCTGGACGAGGATCCGCAGCGCCGGCTCGACGGACGGGGTGCCGGGCCGCCTCCAGGCCAGGAGCATGCGCGCGGGCGCGCCGGCCACCGTCGCCCAGAACAGGTCGGGCGCGCCGGAGACGGTGCCCGACGACAGCGACGAGGGCGCGCTGGCCGCGCGGACGGCCTCGAGCACGCACGCCTCGTCCAGGCCGGCCAGCGATCCCGCGGCGCCCACGATCACGGGAGCGCCGTCCCGGATCTCCACCATGCCGCATCCCTGCAGGCCCACCTCTTCGACGAGGATGGCGAGGGCGGGTCCCAGACCGGCGGCCCCCGAGCGCAGGAGCGGTATGACCTGCTCCAGGATGGGGAGCCATTCGGGCGTGTCCCCTCCCGCCCAGGTCGCCGTCGCGCGGGAAGCATCTTCGGCCGACGTCGGCGCCGCCGAATCCGCGCTCAGCACGACGGCCAGCTCGAGGTCCTGCTCGTCGACCGCTTCCAGTCGCAGCGCGACGGGGCCGAAGCGGACCTCGTCGCCCGGGGCCAGCGTCGCCGAGGAGACACGCGCGCCGTTGACGTACAGGCCGTTCTTGCTCTCGAGGTCGCTGACCTCGACCGTGCCCTCACCGGGACGGAGGGTGGCGTGATGTCGGGAGACGCCCCCGACCGGAAGGACGACCTCGTTCGTGGAGGCGCTGCCTACCTTGGCCTCACCGAGCGGAAGCACGAACGCGCGCACGGCGTCTCCGACCTCGCCTCTCAGTCGGAGCCGCAGCCGCATCTCGGGCAGGATGTTAGGGAGAGGGCGCTCCGGCGTCAAGGGAAGGCGATCCGCGCCATCCAGCCGACGTGACCGCCGATCCCCGCCGGGCGGCGCGGCGATGCTACGCTGGAACCGAGGAGATCAGCATGGCCAACTCGAGACGGACACGACGCGCGGGACTGTTCCTCCTGCTGGGTGCGGTGAGCCTGTCGGCGCTGGGCTGCGCCCGGACGACCATCTCGCGAATCCTGGCGGAGCCGCAGCGGTACACCCATCGCGGTGACGTCCGCCTCGACGGCGACGTCGTCGAAAGCATGTCCTTCCTCGGCCACGGCGCCTACAAGCTCGACGATGGCACGGGCACGATCTGGGTCATCTCCAATCACGGGGTCCCGCGGCGCGGGGCGCGGGTGAACGTGCACGGCCGGATCCGGGACGTCGTGGACGTCAGCACGATCATGCGGCTGCCGGAGCAGGTCGGCTCCGGGCTCGTGATGACCGACGCCTACCATCGCGGACGCTAGGAGCGGCGCCGCCCCTCAGTTCGCGCGCGCACGCTGGCGAGCACGCTTCACCGGCGCCGTCTTCCGGGGAGAAGCGGCGCGGCCGGACGAGAGCTTCGTGCGTCCGGCGCGGGTGGCCGCGAGCGCCAGGGCTCCGCCTGGCTGGCCCGCGCCCGCCGCCGTGCGCGGCCGGCGCACGACCCCCAGCGCCTCCGCGACCAGCGTTTCCGGCGGCCGCCGGCCGTCCGCGAAGGCGAAGATGTGGATGTGGTCGCGATTCTCACGCAGCGACTCCACGCGGCCCGCGCGCTCGTCCTCCGCGACCATCTCCATCAGCGTGTCCTGCTCGGGTCCCGGCATGTAGTGGTAGTAGACGTCGTAGGCCAGCCCGGTCGTGTGCGGCGGGATCGAGATGCGCGTCGCATTCGGGTTGGTCTCTCCGAGCTGGCGCTGGTACTGCTCCGTGCGCACGAGCGAAGTGACGGGCAACGGACGCGCGAACCTCGCGTGATAGCGCGCGGCAAGCTCCAGCAGGCGGTCCCGTGCCGGCGGGCGGAGGAAGCTCAGCAGGCGCCCGCGGAAGGCGCGGCGGTCCTGCGGGTCGTCCAGGTCGTACCTGCGCTTGCCGATCCGCTGCGCGAGGTCGTCGAGGATCTGCCGCTCGGTCACCAGCGTGCGGCGCCGGTCCGGGTCGTCGTACCAAGCGGCCGCCTCCCGGCGCTGCTTCTCGAGCGCGGCCGCCTCCTCGCCGGCGCGGCGACCCTCGGCGAGGAGCGCGCGCCGCTTTCGCGTCTGCGCGCGGGGGAGCTTCGCGGCCTGGGCGGACGCCGCCGCCGCGTCGGCTTTCCGGGCTTCGGCCGTGGCCGACCACTGCGCCGCCGCGTCCTCGAACAGGTCGTACCGCGAATACAACGGGATCTCCTGGCCCGTCGCACTGTCGTAGTGGACGAGCGGCTCGCCGGTGGCGTTGGCGCCCACGCCGTAGAGGATGTGGTCCTTGCCGATGGCGGGCACCTCCACCATCTCGCCGCGGTCGATCATCCGGGCGAGGTCGGCCTCGTCCTTCGGGATCGGATAGTCCTGCTCCATCCAGCCCGCCACCTGCAGCGCGAGGAACCTCTTCTTGTCCGGGTAGTGCCGCAGCTCGGCAGGAACGTGGACTCGCGCGGCGCGCCCGATGGGCTGGCCGCGGTCCTCTTCGACGAGCCGGGCGGCCTCGCGCCAGGAATTCACTTCCGAAGGCACGACCGCCGGCGGCGGAGCCGCAGCGGATTCCGGAGCCGCCGCCGGCGCGACGTTTCGGCGCTGAAAGTGGAAGACGGCCAGGCCGGCCACGAGCAGCGCCGGAACGAGAAGCCACCACCACGCGCGCGGGCGCTTCCGAGGCTGCTGTCGACCGTGCCCTGGTTCGTTCACATCCCCTCCCGGTCTTCGACCTTGCCCCCACTGGAGCAAGACCCGTTCCGCCGACACGCTTCGGTAAAGCCACCCGACGACGCCAAAAGATCTTGACCCGGGCTTCGCGGAGGCGCAGGGTACGAATTGGAGACGGCGCGTGTCCAAGACAAAGCGGAAGTCGCTTGATGTCCGGCCCGGCGCGCCGCGCCTGCGCCCCGTCCGCGAATCCGGTGCGCCTCCGACCTGCGCGACCGCCGTCAGCGCCGAGGCCCTGCGCACCGGCGTCGTCCCCTGCGCGGGCCGCACCCGCCTGCGTACGGAGATCCCGCGCGAGGGGGAGACCATCCGCGCCGGTGATCCCGACGACCGCGTGCTGGCCAACGAGTACGCCGGCGAAGAGACGCCGGGCGGGAGTGCGACCACCCCCGACCAGAACGAAGTCGATGCGATCGGGCGCGCGTACGGCTTGCAGGAGGAAGACGCGGGCACGCTGCGCTGCGCGTCGGAGATCCTGACCCGGCGCGATCGCCGCCGCTCCGAGCTGATCCCGCCGCGCCGTCCCGCCTAGTGACCCCGGGCCCGATCCTGCCGTTCCCCGAGAGTCTGTGTCATCGCTGCGGGGCGCCGCCGCGCCTCGTGACGAGCGACCGCGGGTCCGTCTTCATCTATTGCCCGCTCCTGCAGCGCTACCCGGGCCAGCCCGTGGTGGCCTGCGACGTCTTCGTGCCGCGCGCGGACGCCTGCTGAAGGTGGCAAGGCGTCGGCCCGGCGGGTCAGGCCCGCTTGGCGCCGCACTCGGGGCAGAACTTCGCCCCCGCCGCCATCTTGGCTCCGCACTGCCCGCAGGCGTCGCGCGGCCGGAGCGTCGCCCCGCACTCCGGGCAGAATTTACCGCCCGAGGTCTGCGCGCTGCACTTGGGGCATCGGGCGACCATCGGGTTGTCGAGGTCGAGATCCTTCGTCTGATCGCGCTCGCGCACCTTGGAGTGGATCTGCTCCACCTGGGCCTGGGCCTGGGCGGCGGCGATCTCTTCCTCGGTCTGGGGCGCACAGTTGGAGCACAGGCCCCGGTCCGCGTTCCAGCAGACGGTGTTGCAGACCCAGTGGCCGCAGCGCACGCACTGCGTGAAGTGCGGCTTGACCTCGGTGACCGCCGTCTCCAGGGCGGCGTCGTGCGCCTTGCCGCCCACGGCGCGCTGGATCTCGTAGGCGCTGTTGCCGGCCTGGCTGAAGACGCCGCCGAAGATGTCCCCGGCCGCGCGGAAGAGGCTCCCCGCCGTGCCCACGATCGAAGCCTGGAAGCCCGAGAGGTACCCGTTGCGGCATTTGTCGCAGTAGAACTTGAACTGGAAGCCGCGGTCGGTCGAAAGGTCGTCGTAGTTCTCGACGAACTGGATGAGGGCCATGGTCCCCGCAATGTACGCGTGGGTCCCTGTCACGTCAACGAACGTCATCCGCAGCGAGGGCCACTACAATGCGGCGGATGCTCGAGCGCGCGCTTTCCGTCGCGGTGGAGTCGGCGCTCCAGGCCGGAGCGCGGCTGCGCGCCGACTTCCATCGCCCGGGCGGTCCGCGCGGTGGCGGCGACAAGGCGGACGCGGACACGGAGGCCGAGCGCGAGATCCGATCGCGGCTGACCGCCGCGTTCCCCCGATGGGGATATCGCGGCGAGGAGACCGGCGTGCAACCGGGCGAGCCGGGCGAGCCGATCTGGCTCGTCGATCCCAACGACGGCACCCGCGACTACCTGGCCGGCCGCCGCGGCAGCGCGGTCTCCATCGGCCTCCTGCACGAAGGCCGGCCCGTCCTGGGCGTCGTGTTCGCGTTCGCGTATCCCGACGACGCCGGTGACCTCTTCACCTGGGCGGAAGGCGCCGGTCCGTTGCGACGCAACGGCCGCCCCGTCGATCGCGCCCTCAGCGAAGAGCTTCGATCCACCGACGTCGTCCTCGTCTCCAGCAAGGGCGACCTGGATCCGGAAGGCAACCTCCGCAACGCGGCGCCCGCACGCTACCGCAGCCTGCCCTCGGTCGCGCATCGTCTGGCCGTGGTCGCCAGCGGGGAGGCGGCGGCGGCCAGCTCGCTCTTCTCGCCGTGCGCGTGGGACTACGGGGCCGGCGACGCGCTGATGCGCGCGGCCGGCGGGCGCGTCCTGGACGAGGCCGGTCGCGCGGTGGCGTACGACCGG
>DASTLK010000713.1:0-1925 GCA_035715025.1 Vicinamibacteria bacterium | reverse complement strand
GAGTAGGCTCTCACAGGATGAGCGCGGCCCCCGTTCCCTGCGGTCCCAAGGGCCCTCCGCTGGTGGGCCACCTGTTCGCGTTCCGGCGCGATCCGCTCGCTTTCCTCTCCCGCATCGCCCGCGACTACCCGGGGGACGTGGTTCGCTTCCGCCCCGGACCGCGTGACGTCTACCTCGTGAAGCACCCGGACCTGATCAAGGACGTACTCGTCACCCGCCAGCACGACTTCAGCAAGAGCCGGGGCCTGGAATGGGCCAAGCTGTTCCTCGGCGAGGGGCTCCTCACCAGCGAGGGGGAGTTCCACACGCGCCAGCGGCGGCTCGCCCAGCCCGCCTTCCACCGCCAGCGCGTCGGCGCCTACGCGGACGACATGGTCCGGCGGACGGTGCGGGCCCGCGGGGGCTGGTCCGCCGGGCAGGTCCTCGACGTCGACGGCGAGATGATGCGACTGACCCTCGCCGTCGTCTCGAGCTCGCTCTTCGGCACCGACGTCGCGGCGTCGGCGGACGAGGTGCGCGAGGACCTCGCCTCGATCATCGCGCTCTTCCCGCGCTTCTCGCTCCCGCTGTTCGGCCTCATCCAGAAGCTGCCCCTCCCGAGCAACGTCCGCTTCGACCGCGCGGTGGCGCGGCTCGACGCGCTGGTCTACCGACTGATCGCGGAGCGGCAAGGCGACGGCCGCGATCACGGCGATCTCCTCTCCATGCTGCTCCTGGCCCGGGACGAGGAGGGCGGCGGTCGCATGACCGACCGCCAGCTCCGGGACGAGGTGATCACGCTGCTCCTGGCGGGGCATGAAACGACGTCGAACGCGCTGACCTGGACGTGGTACCTGCTGTCCCAGAACGAGGAGGTGGAGGGGCGCTGGCGCGACGAGCTCCGGCGCGTCCTCGGTGGCCGCGCCCCGACCTTCGAGGACCTCCCCGCGCTTCCCTACACCGAGATGGTGCTGGCGGAATCGATGCGCCTGTTCCCGCCCGCCTGGGGCATGGGCCGCCGCGCGCTGCGCGACGTCACCCTGGGGGGCTTCACCATCCACCAGGGCGCGATCCTCGCCCTCTCGCCCTTCATCGTGCATCGCGACGAGCGCTTCTGGCCCGACCCTCTCCGTTTCGACCCTGGCCGCTTCACCGCGGAGGCCAAAGCCGCGCGGCCGCGCTTCGCCTACTTCCCGTTCGGCGCGGGCGCGCGCAGCTGCATCGGCGAGCCCTTCGCGTGGATGGAGGGAGTGCTGCTCCTGGCCACCATCGGCCAGCGCTGGAGGCTGCGCCTCCTGCCCGGCCATCCGGTGGAGCTGAAGGCCCTCATGACCCTGCGGCCGCGCTACGGGATGCGGATGGTGGCGGAGCCGGCGGGCTAGGAGCGGCCCGACCAGTACGGCTGGTAGTAGTGGTCCGGTCCCGCCATCCGCGGTGGCCGCGGCGGCCGCTGGAACGCGGCCTGGATGCGGCCACCCACTTCCTTCGGGTGGTCGAGCGCGTCGAAGAGGGCCCCCACCGCGAACAGCGTGACGAGCGCGCCTCCGACGACGACGAGGGGGAGGAGCAGGATGAGCGCGAAACCGCCGATTCTCTCCAGCATTCAATGGATCCGTGTGCGGCCGCGGAAACCCTCCTCGTAGGTGTGGAAGAACTGCAATCCTTCTTCGGGGTACTGCCAGCAGTAGTATCCGGAGCCGTTGTCGAAGTCGATCAGCCAGAGGCCCTTCACGTCGATGCCCATGGTCATCACGTGGTTGGCCCAGCGTGTGACCACGGCTTCGACCAGAGGCTGCGCCGATTCCGCGCTGGAGGCCTTCTCGGAGATGGCCTCGACGGCGTGGTAGGCCTCGTCCGTGAGACGGCGCACTTCGGGCAGGAGGCGGGCCGCTTCGTCGTAGGTGAACACCTTGCGGGCCCGGTCTGCGCTTTCGGGCATGGCGGGG
>DASTLK010000712.1:0-9252 GCA_035715025.1 Vicinamibacteria bacterium | reverse complement strand
CCGTGCAGGATCGGGTGCTGCACGATCCCCTGGCCCTGCGCCGGTTCCTGCGTGCCCTGTCCGTGAACGTCACCGCCATGTTCAGGGATCCCAGCTTCTACCGGGCCCTGCGCGAGGTGGTGGTGCCCGTGATGCGGACCTACCCGGCCGTGCGCATCTGGCACGCGGGCTGCGCCACGGGCGAGGAGGTGTACTCGGTCGCGATCCTTCTCCGGGAGGAAGGGCTCTACGATCGCTGCCGGCTGTACGCCACCGACATCAACGACGCCGTCCTCAGGCAGGCGCAGCGCGGCGAGCTGCTCCTTTCGTCCATGCGCGAGAACACCCGGAACTACATCGAGGCGGGAGGGGGGCACGGCTTCGCCCGCTGGTACAAGACCCGCGACGGCCGGGTGGTGCTGGACCCGGAGCTGCGCCGCAACATCGTGTTCGCGCAGCACAACCTCGCCACCGACGGCTCGTTCAACGACTTCCACCTCGTCGTCTGCCGGAACGTGCTCATCTATTTCAACCGCGCCCTCCAGGACCGGGTCCATCGCCTCCTCTACGACAGCCTCGTCCGCTTCGGCTTCCTGGGGCTGGGCCTGAAGGAGACGACGCGGTTCACTCCACACGAAGCGCATTACGAGGAGCTCCGCGAGCGCCTCTACCGCAAGGTGGCCTGAGATGAGCGGGCCACCCGAAGTGCAGGTCACGGCGGACCCCGTGGGGGAGACCCTGGGGACGCCCGATCTCGTGGACGACCGCGTCAACATCCTCCTCGTCGACGACCGCCCGGACAAGCTGCTGGCCCTGGAGGCCATCCTGGGCGACCTGAGCCAGAACATGGTGCGCGCCTACTCGGGGCGCGAGGCGCTGCGCGCCCTCCTGCAGCGGGACTTCGCGGTCATCCTCCTCGACGTGAACATGCCGATGATGGACGGCTTCGAGACCGCGGAGATGATCCGCGCGCGGCCGCGGTCCCAGCAGACGCCGATCATCTTCTTCACCGCGATGCACGAGATGGAGGCGCAGGTCTTCCGCAGCTACTCCCTGGGCGCGGTGGACTTCATCCGCACGCCGGTGGTCCCGGAGATCTTGAAGGCCAAGGTCTCCGTCTTCGTGGACCTCTACAAGAAGACGGAGCAGGTCAAGCGCCAGGGCGAGCAGATGCGGCTGCTGCAGGAGCGCGAGCACCGGCAGCAGCTCGGGGAAGCGGTCAACCGGCTGGAGGCGGAGACCAAGCGGAACCGCTTCTTCACGCTCGCCCTCGACATGCTGGCCATCGCGGACTTCTCGGGCACCTTCAAGCAGCTCAATCCGAGCTGGGAGCGGACGCTCGGGTTCAGCGACGACGAGCTGACGGCGCGGCCCTTCCTCGAGTTCGTGCATCCGGACGACCGCGAAGCCACCGGCGATCAGCTGGCCTCGCTGCGCGCGGGCGCCCCCATCACGTATTTCGAGAACCGCTTCGCCTCGAAAGCCGGCGGCTACCGGTGGCTGGGATGGACGGCCGCCCCCTTCGCGGCGGAAGGGCTGGTCTACATCTTCGCCCGCGACCTCACCGAGCGCCGCAAGGCGGAGGAGGAGCGCGTCAAGCTCATCCGCGAGCAGACGGCCCGCGCCGCGGCCGAGGCCTCGGAGCGGCGGGCCGCCTTCCTGGCCGAGGCGGGGGTGGCCCTGACCTCCTCGCTCGACTTCGGCGAGACGCTCTCGAAGCTCGTCAACCTCGCCGTGCCCGTCCTCGCCGACTGGTGCCTGATCGACGTGCTCGACGAGCACGGGCGCGCGCGGCGGCTGGCCGTGGCCCACGCGCGCCCCGAGGACGCCGCCCTCGTCGAGGAGATGAAGCACTTCGCACCCGCCACCGATGCCCAGACGCCGGCCGCGCGCTCCTTGCGGCCCGGAGAGCCCGCGCTCCTGATGGCGGACACGCGGGATCGCCTGGAGGAGGTGGCCGAGGACGAGAGCCACCGCGCGCTCCTCGAGCGATTGGGCGTGCGCTCGATGATGGTGGTGCCCATCGTGTCCCGGGAGCGGACGCTGGGCGTGATGAGCCTGCTCAGCACCGTCTCCGGGCGCGCCTTCGGCCGCGACGACCTGGACCTGGCCGAAGAGCTGGGGCGAAGGGCGGCCCTGGCCGTGGACAACGCGCGTCTCTACCGGGCGTCGCAGGATGCGCGCGCGGCCGCGGAGAAGGCCAACCGCGCCAAGGACGAATTCCTGGCCACGCTCTCCCACGAGCTGCGGACGCCCCTGACGCCGATCCTCGGCTGGACGGTGATGCTGCGCTCGGGCACCCTGGACCCGACCTCGATCCACCGCGGCCTGGAGGTCATCGAGCGCAACGTGCGCGCGCAGACCCAGCTCATCGGCGACCTGCTGGACGTCTCGCGCATCATCACGGGCAAGCTGCGCCTGGAGGTGAGCCCCATCGCGGTCGTCCCCGTCGTGGAGGCGGGCGTGGAGGCGGTGCGTCCCTCCGCGGAGGCCAAGGAAATCGCCCTCGGCGTCGAGCTGCCCGCCGAGGTGCCGACCATCATGGGCGATCCCGACCGCCTGCAGCAGGTCGTGTGGAACCTCGTCTCGAACGCCGTGAAGTTCACGCCCCAGGGCGGACGCATCGAGGTGGTGCTGCGGAAGGAAGGTTCCTGCCTGAGCCTGGCCGTCACCGACGACGGCAAGGGGATCGAGCCCGAGTTCCTGCCCCACGTCTTCGAGCGCTTCCGCCAGGCGGACAGCACGAGCACGCGCGCGCACGGCGGGCTCGGCCTGGGCCTGGCCATCGTCCGCCACCTCGTCGAGCTGCACGGCGGCAGCGTGCAGGCGGAGAGCGCCGGCCTCGGCCACGGCTCCACGTTCACCGTGCGTCTGCCCCTCACCGCGCCCCTGGAAGGCACGCCGCCGCCGAAGCCGGCCGCGGACCCCGTGGATCCGGACGTGCGGCTCGACGGCGTACGCGTGATGGTGGTGGAGGACGAGACGGACGTGCGCGACTTCCTGCGCATCTCGCTCCTTCAGTACGGAGCCGAAGTCACGGCCTTCGCCACCACCGCCGACGCCCTGATCGCGGTGGAGGCGGAGCGGCCGGACGTGCTGGTGAGCGACATCGGGATGCCGGGCGAGGATGGCTACTCCTTCATCCGCCGCGTGCGCGCGCTGGGGCCGGACCGGGGCGGCCAGGTCCCCGCGGCCGCCCTCACCGCCTACGTCAAGGGAGAGGACGGCGAGCGCGTCCTCTCCGCCGGCTTCCAGGTGCATCTGCCCAAGCCCGTGCAGCCCGCGGACCTGGCCAGCGTGGTGGCGATGCTGGCGGGGAGAGCCAGATAGCGGGCTGGAGTATCAAGTCAGGGGGGGCACTCACGCCGCGCACGGTGGGCGTTCGCGACCCCCCCTGAAACCCCCCTCGCACGTCGCCGCACTACGCGCGCCGCCGTGCTCTGCGTTCGGCCTCGTACCTGTTGCTTGACAGCCCTGGAGGCTCCTCCGCATAATTCCTTCGGGTGGAACCGATGGAAAAAGCCGACCCGGCCAGCAGCGAGGACGTCAAGCGGATGGTCCAGGACCTCGGCACCACGATCCAGCGCACGCTCGCGGAGTCTCCCCAGATCGCGCACTGCCTCAACCGCATCAAGGGCGAAGGATACGAAGTCTCCCTGGTGCTGGAGGCGACCATCGGGTTCAGCAAGAGCGGCAGCCGCGAAGCGGCCGAAGTGTCCACCTTCGACTTCAAGGTCGAGAAGAGCGATCCGGCCCCCATCAAGATGACCCCGCTGGACAAGAAGTTCCTCCGCTCCCTCAAGATCTCCGTCGAAGAGGAAGAGTAGAGCCGTAGAGCCTCCGCCCCTTCCGTGGCCGATCACTTCGCGGCCACCGCCTCCAGCAGCGCCCGCCGTATCGCCTCGCTCTCCGGCGCCACCTCCACTCGGCGGATCTCGAGCGTCGCCGCCGTCTCCTCCAGGTCGGCTTCCAGCCGCTGGGCCAGGATCGCGGCCGCGCGGTCGGATTGGAAGTGGGCGAGGAACTCGTAGATGCGCGGCATCTCGGTGAGGGCCGGCTCGACCGCGCGCACGTAGATGAAGCTGCCTGCGTGGTGAACCGCGCGGCGGAGCCCGGGCACGAGGGTATGCGTCGCCATGACGCGAAACGCCACCCGGGGATCGGAGCTGCGGATGCGGAACGAGACCATGCCGCCCTTATCCGGAGTGGGCGCGGCGGGAGCGGCGGAGGCTCGGGCCGGCCCCCTACGCCGCAGGGCGCGGTCGAGCGCTCCTTCGAAGTAGGTCGGCTGCAGGCCGGTGGCCCAGTAGGTCACTTCGCGGAGCGTGCTCTGCGTCGTTTCCCGGCCGGTTTGCACCACCTTGTCGCCGCTCGCGGAGACGAACTCCACCCAGGCCACCCAGAGGCCGGCGGGCTGACGCTCGGCGTAGACCAGCACGCGCCGGAACGGGGTCCCTCGTCCGTCGTGCAGCTCGAGCAGGCGTTCGTGCACCAGCTCTCTCATCCGATTGCTCCTAGCGGGGATAGATACGAGACTCGTGCCGGCCATGCTTGTCAGCTCAAGCATATACTTGAGCGCTCAGGCATTGAACTTCCCGATATCTCGCGATGGCTCAATGCGCAGTGGGATGGGGCCGGGGGCCGCGTGTAAAAGGTCGTGGGCCGGATGGGCGCCCCCACGGCCGCGGGCCGTGGCCGCGCCAAACGCCTTGGCATTCCTACATCGCGGCTCGGGGAAGTGTCAGGATGGACAGGGATGATTGCCGACGCTCGCCGTCAGCTCGTGACGCGGCGTTGTCGCGTGTGCGAGTGGCAGGGAGAGCGGATCGAGACCACGGATGCGGACATGGACTGTCCGTGGTGCCACGCGCCGACCCGACGCGTCAATGCCATCGCGCTCGTCGAGCGGCGGCGTCCGGTCGGGGTCAGCGTCCATGCCGCCGCCCTGGGACGGCGAGGCGGCTTGAAGGGCGGCCGCGCCCGCGCGGCGGCCCTGCCCGCGCAGCGCCGGCGTCAGATCGCGCAGATCGCCGCACGCGCGCGCTGGAGCCGCCGTTCCAAGCGTGACGGCGGCGGGCGCTGACGGCTATTTGCGAGGGTTGAGCGCGGACCGTCCCGCGTAGCGGGCCATGGGATCGATCTCCTCCTCGATGCGGAGGAGCTGGTTGTACTTGGCCACGCGGTCCGTGCGCGACGCGGATCCCGTCTTGATCTGCCCGCAGCCGGTGGCCACCGCGAGGTCGGCGATGGTGACGTCTTCGGTCTCGCCGCTGCGGTGGCTCATCATGCAGGTGTAGCCGGCGCGCACGGCCATGGCCACGCAGTCCAGCGTCTCCGTGAGGGTGCCGATCTGGTTCACCTTCACGAGCACGGAGTTCGCGATCCCCTCCTCGATGCCGCGGGCCAGGATCGCGGGGTTGGTGACGAAGAGGTCGTCGCCCACGAGCTGGACCTTCGTGCCCAGGGCGTCCGTGAGCAGCTTCCAGCCCGGCCAGTCCTTCTCCCCCACGCCGTCCTCGATGGAGACGATGGGGTAGTCCTTCACCCACTTCTCGTACATCGCCACCATCTGCTCGGAGGTCTTGACGGCGCCCCCCGATTTCTTGAAGACGTACTTCTTGCCTTCGTGCAGCTCGCTGGCGGCGACGTCGAGGGCGAGCGAGATCTGCGACCCCGCCTTGTAGCCCGCGCCCTTGATGGCCTCCAGGATCGTCTCCAGCGCCTCCTCGTTGGACCGGAGGTCGGGGGCGAAGCCGCCTTCGTCGCCCACGGACGTGGCCAGGCCCTTCTTCTTGAGGAGGCCCTTCAGGGTGTGGAACACCTCCACGCCCATGCGCAGCGCCTCCGCGAAGGTGGGCGCGCCGTGGGGCACGATCATGAACTCCTGCGGGTCGAGCGTGTTGTCCGCGTGCGCGCCGCCGTTGATGATGTTCATGAAGGGCACGGGCAGCGTGCGCGCGTTGGCCCCGCCCACGTAGCGGTAGAGGGGCTGGGCGGTGGACTCCGCCGCCGCCTTGGCCACGGCCAGGGACACGGCCAGGATCGCGTTCGCGCCCAGGCGCTCCTTGTTGGCCGTGCCGTCGAGCTCGATCATCAGCGAGTCCACCAGGGCCTGGTCCAGCGCGTCTTCGCCCAGGAGCTCCGCGGCCAGCTCGTTGTTGACGGCCTTCACCGCCTGGAGCACGCCCTTGCCGAGGTAGCGCTTCTTGTCCCCGTCGCGCAGCTCGACCGCCTCCCGCTCGCCCGTGGAGGCGCCGGAAGGGACGGCGGCGCGGCCGCGCGCGCCCCCGTCGAGCTCGACCTCCACCTCCACCGTGGGGTTGCCGCGGCTGTCCAGGATCTCGCGCGCGAAAACGGATTCGATGGTGGTCGTCATGCGCTCCTAACCTGCGAATTGAGGGTCGACGTAGCACTCCTCGCCCGCGGTCACCACGACCACGCCCCCGTCGGACACGGTGTGGCGCCTGCGGTCTTCCGCGGGGTCGTAGCCGATGACCGCGCCCGCGGGCACCTCGACCTCGCGGTCCAGGATCGCCTTCTTGATGCGGGCGTGGCGGTGGATGGTGGCGTTGTACATGAGGATGGAGTCTTCGATGTCGCAATACGAGTGCACGCGCACTCCGGGCGAGAGGATGCTGTGCCGGATCTCGCTGCCGGAGATGATGCATCCCATCGAGATCAGGGAATCGATGGCGAATCCCTTGCGTCCGTCCTCGTTGAACACGAACTTCGCGGGCGGGAACTGCGGCTGGTACGTGCGCAGCGGCCACTCCGGGTCGTACAGGTTGAAGGTGGGATCGATGGCGATGAGGTCCATCGAGGCCTCGTAGTACGCGTCCAGGGTGCCCACGTCGCGCCAGTACTTCGACGTCTTCTTGTTCTCGTCCCAGAAGAGGTAGGCGTAGACGCGCTCTCCGGTGGACACGAGGTGGGGAATGATGTCGCGCCCGAAATCGTGGGTGGTGCTCGCCTCCGCGTCGCGCGCGAGCTCGCGGGCGAGCACGTCGAAGTCGAAGATGTAGATCCCCATCGAGCCCAGGCAGCTGTCCGGGTTCCAGGGGGTGGCGGAGGCGGTGGCGGGCTTCTCCTGGAAGCCGGTCACCCGGCTGTCGTCGTCCACTTCCAGCACGCCGAAGCGCCGCGCGTCCCCCAGCGCCACCTCGATCGCCCCCACCGTCAGCACCGCGCCCCGCGCGATGTGGACGTCGAGCATCTTGCCGTAGTCCATCTTGTAGATGTGGTCGCCGGACAGGATGATCACCCAGCGCGGGACTTCCTGGGCGATCGAGTAGAGGTTCTGGTAGACCGCGTCCGCGGTGCCCAGGTACCAGTTCTCACCCACCCGCTTCTGCGGGGGCAGCACGTCCACGAACTCGCCGAGCTCCGTGTTGACGATGCTCCAGCCCATGCGCACGTGGCGGTTGAGGCTCTGGGCCTTGTACTGGGTGGCGATGAAGATCTTGCGGAGCCCGGAGTTCACGCAGTTCGACAGCGTGAAGTCGATGATGCGATAGGGGCCCCCGAAACCGACGGCCGGCTTGGCCCGGTCCTTCGTGAGCGGGTACAGGCGCTCCCCCGCCCCGCCGGCCAGCAGGACGGCGGCCACGTCGCGGAGGAGGAGCACGTTCACGAGAAATGGCCCCCGGCGGGCATCATCTTGTTGAGCATGGCGGAAGAGCGCGGCGCTCCTGGCGCTGGAGAGTCCTCCGAGATGTCGAAGCGGTGCCCTGCCGTTATAGCACAGCGGGCCGGGGCCGATGGCACGGCGGCCATTCGTTAGCCTTGACACCATCCACCCCCGCTGGTAGCGTGAAACCTGCCCACATGTATTCGAATCGACGGAGGGCAACGGTGAGACCGCTCGCGCGCGGTGTCGCGATCGTGGCCACCCTGCTGGCCGCTCCCACCCTGCGCGCGGAATCACCGGCCGGCGGCCTCCTGGGCTGGGTCGAGGACGCCCATGGCTCGCCCATCCCGGGCGCGGTCATCTCCCTGTTCGGCCGGGGCGTGGGCTCGATGGGACTCGTCACCTTGTCCGACAGCACCGGGCGGTTCTCGGTGCCGTCACTCCCGCCCGGCGCGTACACCCTGCGGGCGCTGCGTGACGGGCACACGCCCGCGCCGGCGCGGCGCGTCCTGATCCTTCCCAACCAGGACGCCACCTTCACCATCAGCATGTCGCCCGTCGGCGACGCCGCCCGCGATGGCCAGGACCCGAAGGCGGCCAAGGACAGCGACGCGAGCGCGACGCGGGACCTGCAATGGCTGATCCGTCACAAGCGCCGCTCCGCCCTCGAAGATCGGGCGGAGGGCGCGCAGACCACCGAGACGGACGCGCCGCCGACCGGCCTCCTCGCCTCCCTGCTGCCGGACCTGGCCGGGACGCTCCAGGTGGTGGCGAACCCCAACTTCGCCGACGTGGCCGACGCGGCGGAGCCGAGCAGCTGGAGCGTCGTGAAGCTCAACGGGCGCATCGCGGACTCCGGCCGCTGGAGCCTGGGCGGCCTCGTGGCCGAGCGCGAGAGCGCGACCTGGCGCATGGCGGGCGAGTTCGTGTTCGAGCCCGGCGGCGGTCACGAGGTGGAGGTGGCCACCGGATACGGCACCCGTGCGCTGCGCCCGATGGCCGTGGGGCGCGACGCGACGCGCCTGGACCACGGGGTCGGTGCCGTCTCCTTCCAGGATCACTGGCAGGCCACGGATCGCATCGCGACCACCATCGGCGGCCGCTACTCGTACGCCGGGTTCCTCGAGCGGTCCAACCAGCTCGATCGGATGTTCGCCGTGGAGTTCCGCAGCGACGAGAACGCGCGGCTCCGCGGCCTGGTGCGCAGCCACACCCTCCTGCCCGGAGGGGACGTCCTGACCGTGTCCACCATCTCCTCCGCGCCCGCGGTCGCCCTCTCCGTGCTCGCCGAGGGCCTGCGGCCGGAGCGCATCCTTCGTTACGAAGTCGCCTTCGACCAGGAGATGGGCGACTTCACGGTCGAAGGGCATGCCTTCTACGAGACGACCCACGATCAGCTCGTCAACGGCTTCAGCACCGCCGCCCGCCTGCACACCCTGAACGTCTCCAACGGCGGGTGGATGGGCACGCGCGGAATGGGAGTGAAGCTGTCGCGCCGCTTCGGTGACGTCCTCCAGGGCTCGATGACCTACACCTACGGTCACAGCTGGCGCCCGGAGGCGGTGGCGGCGCAGCCCATGCTCGCGTTCCGCGAAGGCGACTTCCACGATCTCGCGGCGCGGATCGAGACGATGATCGAGGGAACG
>DASTLK010000711.1:0-12485 GCA_035715025.1 Vicinamibacteria bacterium | reverse complement strand
CAGGATGTTCTGCACTGCCTCCTTGCCGAGGTAGTGGTCGATGCGGAAGATCGAGTCCTCGGGGAAGACCTTGTGCAGGGTCGCATTGAGGCTGCGCGCCGTCTCGAGGTCGCGCCCGAACGGCTTCTCCACGATGACGCGCGCGTTCTGCGAGCAGCCGGCCTTGGCCAGGTTCTCGATCACGACCGGGAACAGGCTGGGCGGGATGGCCAGGTAGTGCGTGGGGCGCTTCGAGCCCTCCAGCTCCCCGCGCAACTTCGCGAACGTCGCGGGATCGCCGTAGTCCCCGTCCACGTAGTGGAGAAGCTTGACCAGCTTCGGGAAGGCCTCCTCGTCGATCCCGCCGTACTCGGTGATGCTCTTCTTCGCGCGATCGACGAGCTGGTCGTGGTTCCAGCCCGACTTGGCCACCCCGATCACGGGCGAATCCAGCTTCCCGCGCTTCACGAGCTGCTGAAGCGCGGGGAAGATCTTCTTGTAGGCGAGGTCCCCGGTCGCGCCGAAGAAGACCAGCGCGTCCGAGGCCGGCTTGCCGTCGCTCATTTCTTTTCCACGTGTCCGCCGAACCCGAAGCGCATGGCGGAGAGCACCTTGTTCTGGAACTCGTCCTCGCCGCGGCTGGCAAACCGCTCGAACAGCGACGCCGTCAGCACGAAGGCGGGCACGCCCTCGTCGTTGGCCGCGGCCACCGTCCAGCGGCCCTCGCCGGAGTCGGAGACCTTGCCCCCGAACTTGTCGAGGTTGGGGCTGCCCACGAAGGCCTGCGCGGTGAGGTCGAGCAACCAGGAGGCGACGACGCTGCCGCGCCGCCAGACCTCGGTGATGTCGGCGAGGTTGAAGTCGTATTGGTAGTGCTCGGGGTTGCGCAGCGGCGTCGTCTCCGCGTCCTTCTCGTGGCTCTCGTGGGCCTTGCCGATGTTGGCCTTCTTCAGGATGTTCAGTCCTTCGGCGTAGGCGGCCATGAGGCCGTATTCGATGCCGTTGTGGACCATCTTCGTGAAGTGGCCGGCGCCCACGGGACCGCAGTGCAGGTAGCCGTTCTCGGCGGTGCCGCCCAGCTTCTCGCGGCCCTCGGTGCGGGGGATCTCTCCCTTGCCGGGAGCGAGGCAGGCGAAGATGGGATCGAGGCGCTTCACGACGTCGGTCTCGCCGCCGATCATGAGGCAATAGCCGCGCTCGAGGCCCCAGATGCCGCCGCTGGTGCCCATGTCGATGTAGTGCAGGCCCTTCTGCTTGAGGCGCTTCCCGCGCGCGATGTCGTCGTGATAGTGGGAGTTGCCGCCGTCGATGATGGTGTCCCCGGACTCGAGCAGGGGCGCGAGCTCGTCGATGCTGCTGTCCACGAACGCGGCCGGCACCATCAGGCAGATCGTGCGCGGCTTGTCCATCTTCTTGACGAGGTCGGCCAGCGACGACGCGCCCGTCATGCCTTCCTTGGCCAGCCCCTCGACGGTGGGGGCGGAGCGGTCGTACACGACGCACTTGTGCCCGCCCTTGGTGAGGCGCCGCACCATGTTGGCGCCCATGCGGCCCAGCCCGATCATTCCGAATTGCATGTGAGTCTTCCTTTTCCTTTTCTAGCGGCCGGTTCTAGGCCAGAGCCTTTTCGATCGCGGTGGCGAGGGCCCGGAGCCCCGCAGGAACGTCCGCTCCGATATGAACGCGCAGTGCCCGACGGCTGCGCTCGGCCAGCACCTGGAAGTCGCCGCGGGCCTGGGCGGCCTTGACGATGCCGAAGGTGTACTTCGACCCGGGCACGGGAAGGTCCTTGGCGTCGTCGCAGGTGACCTGCAGGAACACGCCGCTGTTGGGCCCGCCCTTGTAGGCCTGGCCGGTCGAGTGGAGGAAGCGGGGGCCGAAGCCGAGGCAGGTCGCGACCTTCTTCTTGTCGCGCACGCGGTGGCGCGGGGCCTGGAGGGTCTCCTCGTTGCCGGCGTTCATCTGCACGTAGGCCAGGAGCCCGAGGTAGTCCCCCTTGCCCAGGCGATCGAGATGGGCCTTCACGTAGGCGCCGAGGGACGGGGCCTTGACCGCGGCCTTCAGCGCTTCCGTGTTCTTCGCGTCCGCGAAGAGCTTCACGCCCTCGCCTTCGAAGAACGGCGACTCCGCCGGGAGCTTGCCCGTCTTCTCGTACTCGGAGGTCAAGGCCCGCGTCGCCAGCTTGCTGGCCTCGACGTCGGGCTGGTTGAAGGGGTTGATGCGCATGACCGCGCCCGCGATGGCGGTCGCGATCTCCCAACGCACGAACTCCTCGGCCAGGTCGTACTTGCTGGCCACACGGATACGCACCACCGGCTTGCCCGCCTTCTCGAGGGCGGCGATGGCCGCGTCCTGGGCGGAGTCCGCCCCGTCTTCGAGACGCAGGTAGGCGAACACGCGGTCGTCGCCGTAGGCGTCGGGCGGCCCCAGCCGTTCCCGATCGACGGGGACGATGCCCTTGCCCTCCTTGCCCGTGGACTCGGCCAGGAGCTGCTCGAGCCAGGCGCCCAGGTCGTAGATGCCGGGGGAGGCGGCGATGGTCACCTTGTCGATCTTCTTGTTGTGGGCGAGGCCCAGGATCGCGCCCAGCACGAGGCCGGGGTTCTCCTCCGCGGGCACGCCGGGCGCGCAGGCGTGGAGCATGCGCTCGGCCTCGTCGAGCAGCCGCTCGACGTCGAGGCCCATGGCCGCCGCCGGCACCATCCCGAAGTTGGAGAGCGCGGAGTACCGCCCTCCGATCGACTTCACGCCGGGGAAGATGTGGCGGAACTGGTCGCCGCGCGCTTCCTTCTCCAGGTTGGAGCCGGGATCGGTCACGGCCACGAAGCGGCTACCCGCCTTGGCCCCCAGCTTCTGCTTCACCTTGTCGAAGAAGTAGGCCTTGAAGATGTTGGGCTCGAGGGTGGAGCCGGACTTGCTCGACACGATGAACAGCGTCTTGTCGAGGTCGATCTTGTCCTCGATGGCCTTCACCTGCGCGGGATCGGTGGAGTCGAGGACGTGCAGCTCGGGTGAGCCCGCGATGCGGCCGAAGGTCTCCTTCCACACTTCGGGGCAGAGGCTGGAGCCGCCCATGCCGAGCAGGAGGACGTGGGTGAAGCCCTCCTTCTTGACCTCCGCCTGCAGGTTCTTGAGCGGGGTGAGGTCGTCGAGCTGCTGCTCGACGATGCCGATCCAGCCGATCCAGCTCGCCTCGTCCGTGCCCGTCCACAGCGATGGATCGCCGGCCCAGAGGCGGCGGGTGCCGCCATCCGGGTCCCACGACTTCAACGTCGCCTTGACCTCCGCGTCCAGCGCCGACGGCAACGAGTAGGTCTGCTCGTTGATGCGCGCCTTGTTGGCGTCGCGGCAGCGCCGCTCGACCGCCTTGAGCAGCTTCGTGAACGGGTCCACGAACTTGGCCAGACCGTCCGCGAGCAGGTCGTCCGTCACCTTCTTGAGCGAGATGCCCGACTTCTCGAGGTCGTCGAGGACGTCCATCGCGCTCGTCACGTCCTCTTCCAGGCTCGCGCGCAGCTTGCCGTGGTCGCGGAAGGCGTTGAAGGTGTCCGGGGGCACGGTGTTGACGGTCAAGGGCCCGATCAGCTCCTCGACGTAGATGGTGTCGCGGTAGCTCGGGTTCTTGGTGCCGGTGCTGGCCCAGAGGACGCGCTGGGTCTGCGCATTCTTCTTGGCCAGGGGCTCCCAGCGGGGGCCCGAGAACGTCTTCTTGTAGGACTGGTACGCGACCTTCGCGTTCGCGATGGCGACCTTGCCCAGGAGGCGGAGCATGCGCGCCTTGTCGGAGCCGGTGGCCGTCTTCATCTTCTCCTCGAGCAGCGCATCCACCGCGCTGTCGATGCGGCTCACGAAGAAGCTGGCCACGCTGGCCACGCGGTCGACGGGCAGGCCCTTGTTGACGCGGGCCTCGATGGCGTCCACGAACGCGCGCGCCACTTCCTCGTACGCTTCCTTCGCGAAGAGCAGCGTGACGTTGACGTTGATCCCCTCCGTCAGCAGCGTGCGGATGGCGGGCACGCCCTCGGGCGTGGCCGGCACCTTGATCATGACGTTGGGCCGGTTGACCTCTTTCCAGAGGCGGCGCGCCTCGTCCAGGGTCCCCTGCGTGTTGTTCGCCAGGTCCGGCGCCACCTCCAGGCTCACGTAGCCGTCCTGGGCCTTCGTGCGGTCGTAGACCGGCCGCATGATGTCCGCCGCCCCCTGGATGTCCTTGATGGCGAGCAGCTCGTAGACCCTCTTGGCCCCGATGGCGGGATCCTTGGAGATCTCCTCGATGGAGGCCTTGTAGTCGTCGCTGCCGTCGATGGCCTTGGCGAAGATGGCGGGGTTGGACGTGACGCCGCCCAGGCCGTCGGCGTCGACGATGCGCTGGAGCTCGCCGCCGGTGATGAGGCTGGCGCGAATGAAATCGAGCCACACCGACTGGCCGTAGGTCTGAAGTGAAGCCAGCGGGTTCGCCGCCGCCGCCGACGCACGCACGCTCGAGGTACCCATCACGTCTCCTTCCGGCGGGCCCAGGGGCCCGCGGCTGCTATTTGCGGTAGCGCGCCTCTATGGCCTTGACCTTCGCCAGGCGTCGGGCGTGCCGTTCGTCGGCCGTGTAGCGCGCCTTCACGAAGGCCTCCACCAGCTCGTGGGCGAGGGCGGGACCGATGATCCGTCCGCCCAGGACGAGGACGTTCATGTCGTCGTGCTCGACGCCCTGGTGCGCCGAGTAGACGTCGTGGCAGATGGCGGCGCGGATGCCGGGGACCTTGTTGGCGGCCACGTTGGCGCCCACCCCGCTGCCGCAGATGAGGACGGCCCGCTCCGCGCGCCCGTCCTTCACGGCCAGGGCCACCTTCTCCGCGTAGTCGGGATAATCGACGGCCGCCGTCGAGTTCGTGCCCACGTCGATCACGTCGTATCCCTCCTTGCGAAGGGACTCCGCCACCTCCTGCTTCAGCTCGAAGCCGGCGTGGTCGGACCCGACGACAATCTTCATCGCTTCGCTCTTCCCGCTCACCTCGCCCCTAGCTGCTCGCGTGCCGCCGCCACCACGTTCTCGGGGTGGAAGCCGAACTTCTTCTGCAGCTCCTTGAGGGGCGCGGAGGCGCCGAACGTCCGCATGCCGATCTTCTTCCCGGTGAGGCCCGTATAGCGCTCCCAACCCAGGGTCGAAGCCTGCTCGACGGAGACGCGCGCGGTCACGGAGGGGGGCAGGACGGAGTCTTTATACTCCTGTGGTTGGTGCTCAAACAATTCCCACGAGGGCATGCTCACCATGCGGCTCTTGATTCCCTCCTTGACCAGCTGCTCGTGGGCGGCCACGGCCAGGGAGATCTCGCTGCCCGTGGCCATGAGGATGACTTCCGGGCGTCCGCCCGGCGCGTCGGCCAGGACGTAGGCCCCCTTGGCCGTTCCCGCGGCGGAGGCGTACTTCGACCGGTCGAGGGTGGGGCAGTTCTGGCGGCTCAGGATGAGGCAGACGGGCTCGTGCTTGAGCTGCATGATCACGCGCCACGACTCCGCCACCTCGTTGGCGTCGCCCGGCCGCAGGACGATCAGGCCCGGGATCGCGCGCAGGGAGAGGATCTGCTCGATGGGCTGGTGGGTGGGTCCGTCTTCGCCCACCCCGATGGAGTCGTGGGTGAAGACGTAGATGACCGGAATCTCCATGATCGCGGCCAGGCGGATGGGCGCCCTCCCGTAGTCACTGAAGATGAGGAAGCCGGACCCGTAGGGCCGCACCTTGGAGAGGGACAGGCCGTTCAGGATCGAGCCCATGGCGTGCTCGCGGATGCCGAAGTGCAGGTTGCGGCCGGCGTAGTTGTCGGCCTCGAAGTCGCCCGCTCCTTCCGCGCTGATCCGGGTCTTGGTGGACGGCGTGAGGTCCGCGGAGCCCCCGATGAGCCAAGGGACGTTCTTGGCCACCGCGTTCTGGACCTTCGAGGAGGACTCACGGCCGGCCACGCCCTTCTCGTCGGCGGGGAAGGTCGGGATGTCCTTGTCCCAGCCCTCGGGAAGCTGCCGGTGCTGCATGCGGAACAGCGTGTCCGCTTCCTTCGGATACTTCGCCTTGTAGGCCTCGAACTTCTTCATCCACTCGCCACGCAGCTTGGCCCCGCGCGCGCCGATGCCGCTCGCGAAGTTCTTGCGCACCTCTTCCGGGACGAGGAACGTCTCGTTCTCCGGCCAGCCGTAGAAGCGCTTGGTGGCCTTGCATTCATCGACACCCAGGGGCTCGCCGTGCGCGGAGTGGCTGTCCTGCTTGGCGGGGGAGCCGTAGCCGATGTGGCTGTCGACGATGATCAGCGTCGGACGGTCGGTCTGCTTCTTGGCCGTCTCGAACGCGCGGTCGAGCATGGAGAGGTCGTTCGCGTCTCCCACGCGGGTCACGTTCCAGCCGTACGCGATGAAGCGCGTGGCCACGTCCTCGCTGAAGGCCAGCTTGGTGTCGCCTTCGATCGTGATGCGGTTGTTGTCGTAGATCCAGACGAGGTTGTCGAGCTTGAGGTGGCCGGCCAGGGAGGCGGCCTCCCCGGAGACGCCTTCCATCATGCAGCCGTCTCCGCCCAGCGCGTAGACGTCGAAGTCGAACATCTTGAAGTCGGGACGGTTGAACTGCGCGGCCATCCACTTGCCCGCCATGGCCATGCCGACGCTGGTGGCCACGCCCTGCCCGAGGGGCCCGGTGGTGGTCTCGACGCCGGACGTCCAGCGGTACTCGGGATGACCCGCGCACCGGCTGTCGAGCTGCCGGAACCGCTTGATGTCCTCGAGCGGCACCGCGAGGTCGCCGAGCGTCTCGTACTTCGGGTTCACGGCCTTGACGCCCGAGAGGTGCAGCATCGAGTAGAGCAGCATGGAGGCGTGCCCCATCGACAGCACGAAACGATCGCGATTGGGCCAGATCGGGTCCGCGGGATCGAAGCGCAGATGCCGCTGCCATAGCGCATACGCGACCGGCGCCATCGCCATCGGTGTTCCGGGGTGTCCCGAGTTCGCCTGCTGCACCGCGTCCATGGACAGCGTGCGAATCGTGTTGACGGAAAGGGTATCGATGTCGGGCGTGGGCATGATTGCTCCGTGAGGTGTAGTACCGTCTATCGGCGGAGCCGGTACTATGCCCGTGGAAACGCTCGTTGACAAGGCGCAATCTCTGGCCGAGACCCTGGCCGGCCGGTTCGAGACGGCCGCGCGTCGCGCCCTGGGCTCACGCGGCCGGTTCACGGTCGCGCTTCCGGGCGGATCGGTCGCCACCTCCTTCTTCCCGCGCCTCGCCCGCGTCCCGCTGGACTGGTCGAAGGTGGACTTCTTCTGGGGCGATGAGCGGGCCGTGCCCCCCTCCCACCCGGACTCGAACTACGCCGCTGCGCGGACGGTCTGGCTCGAGCCGGCGGGCGTGCCCGCAGAGCGCGTGCATCGGATGAAAGCGGAGGAGCCGGATCTCGCCCGGGCGGCCGCGGACTACGCGACGCTCCTCGAGCGCGCGGCGGGATCCCCCCCGTGCCTCGATCTGGTGCTGCTCGGCGTCGGGCCCGACGGACACGTGTGCTCGCTCTTCGCCGGCCATCCCGTCCTGGCCGTGCGCGACCGCGCGGTCGCCGTGGTCGAGGACTCGCCCAAGCCCCCTCCGCGCCGTCTCACCCTGACCCTCCCCGTGCTCACCGCCGCCGAGGACGTCGTGGTGGTCGGACTCGGCCGCGGCAAGGCCGAGGTCGTCCGCGCCGCCATCGAGGATGCGGACTCCGCCCTTCCCGTGGCCCTGGTCGCGCGCCAGGCGCGCCGCACGACCTTCCTGCTCGATCCGGAAGCGGCCCGCCTACTTCGCGGACGCTGAGCGGGAGCCGCGCGCGCTGAGCAGGCCGCGCGCGAAGGCGCGGCCGCGCCCGGCCGCGTCGCGGGAGAGGCGGCGCAGCGTGGCGGGGGAGACGCGGCGGCCCTGGGTCGCCCACACCACGACGGCGCGCCCGATGGCCCAGGTGCCGGTGTAGGCGATCGCCACCTTGGGGATGAGCCCGGCCATCGGGATCAGTCCCACGAGCTGGCGCGCGGCCTGGCGGAAGAGGAAGCCGCCGCCGACGACACCGACGACCTCGCCGATCACGTCGCGCGCCCGCCCGCTCTTTCCGGCGCCGAGCGCGACCTTGTAGCCCATCAGGAGCTGGTTCTTCGTGAGGACGAGGATGTCCGCGAGGTTGAGGGGCACGTCCAGGATGGGGACCGCCTCCGCGATCGCCGTCGTGAACGCGTAGGTCGCGTTGGCCTTCGCCGTCTCGTCGATGAGCAGGGCGAACACGGCGTCGCGCAGCGGAGGCAGTTGGCGGGCCAGGGCCAGGCGCAGGCCGAGGGGCACGGCGAGGACGAGCGCGGCGGCGATCGGGGCCAGCGCGGCGTCGTCGAGCGCGGGGACGAGGGTGCGCATCGTCTCGCCCGCGCGGGCCACCGCATCCACGGGCCGCCCCGAGCCGTGGACGACGGTCACCACCGGCACCCCCGCGCGCGCCAAACGCTGGATGGCGGCGTCGCCCGCCGGCGTCAGGGCCGGCTGATCGGTGAGGGCGAGGACGGCCGTGATCGTCATGCCGTCCTCCCGGCCCGTCGCGAGCTCGGAAGGCGCGCGGACTTCGAGCCACGGGTGGGCGGGACCGCCGCTCAGGAGGGAAGTCACCGCCTCCGCGTCCGCCCTCGACTCCGAGAGGACGACGAGCCGGAACCGTCCCTCCGCGTCGCGGCGGATGGACTCGAGGTCCAGCTCCCGGATGACACGCCAGATGTCGGGCAGCTTGAGGATGCTGGCCATGGTTCGTCCCCCTCCTCGATCATAAAGGCCGGCGCGGGCCCTTTTGCGATACCTTGCGCGGACGGACACGATGGCCCGCCCGCCCCAACCCGATGCCTGGCCGGACCGCGCGCTGGTCGCCGGCGTGGCCGCCGCCATCGCTCTTGCTCTCGCCCTATGGGACACGCGCTTCCACGTCGTGCCCTTCGAGGGGGGCGTGTGGCGTGGACTCTCGCAGCCTCCCACCCTCCTGCGCATCGTCCTGTCGATCGCGGGCGGCCTCCTCGCCGCCCTCGCGACACGGAAGTCTCCGCGGCGCTGGCGCACGCCCCTCCTCGCCCTTGCCCTCGCCGGGGCTCCGCTCATTCCCGTCTACACCGGCCACGGGCTTCCGCTGCTCGCGCTGCAGGGGCCGGTGCTGTCCTTCGTCGCGGGCGCCGCCGTCGGGCTGGCCCTGGCGCGGCGGATCGCGGTGGGCCAGCCGGGACCCATGCCGGGCCTGCTCCTCTTTGTCGCTCCGTTTGCGTTCTACGCGGCGCTCGCGGCGCGGATCCCCGGGGCGGCGGGTCCGCAAGGCGACGAGCCGCACTACCTGACGATGGCACAGAGCCTCTGGAGCGATGGTGATCTCGATCTCACCGACGAGTTCGCGGACGCCGAGTACTCGCGCTTCTACGCGGGCCGGCTCTCGGGGCACGTCTCGGAGAACAGCCCGCCCGGACGTCTCTACTCCATCCATTCGCCGGGCCTGGCCTTCCTGATCCTTCCCGCCTACGCCGCCTTTGGCCATCGCGGTGCGCAGCTCACGCTCTGCGCGCTGGCCGCCCTGGCCGGCGTGCTCGTGCATCGCGTCGTCCGCGCCGCGCTGGACGATCGCGCCGCCGCCGTCACCTGGGCGCTCTTCGCCTTCACCCCCCCCGTTCCGATCTATGCGGTGACCCTCTACCCGGAGACACCGGCGCTGGCCGCCACCGCGTATTTCCTCTGGACCGGACGGGGGCGCACCGGCTGGCGCGAAGCCCTGGGAGCCGCCGCCACCGCCGGGGCCCTGGGGTGGCTGCATTCGAAGTTCGTGCCCCTGGGCGCACTGGGGCTGGCCTTCACGCTGCTGAGGCCCTGCGCGTGGCGCGTGCGCGCGACGGCCCTGGCCGTCTTCGCGGCGATGGTCGCGGGACTCCTCTGGTACTTCCGCGCGTTCTACGGAGCGCCCTCCCTCTATGCGGCCATCGGACCGGCCGACCTCGACCTGCAGCGATTGCCCCGCAACCTGGCCGCGCTCTTCTTCGACCGTCAGTTCGGCCTCTTCGTCTTCGCGCCGGTGTGGCTGATGGCGCTGCCGGGCGCGGTGAGTCTGTGGCGCGTCCGCACCGGAGACGCGATCCGGGCCCTGGCCCTGGCGGCGATACCGATCGCGGCCGGAGCCGCCTACGTCGGATGGTGGGGGGGATCGGCGCCGCCCGCTCGCTACGTGATCCCCGCCCTGCCCGCCATCGCGCTCGCGGCCGCGCCCGCCGTCCGCGTCCGCAAGGACATGGCGGTGGTCCTGGGCGCCTGCGGCCTGGTGCTGGTGGGCCTGGCCGCGGAGGCGCCGCGGATCCTCCACAACCGTGGCGACGGCGAGAGCCTGCTGCTGCACAACCTCGCCCCCGCCGTCGATCTGGGTGCGTTCCTGCCGTCGTTCTTCGATCGTGACTTGGCGACGCTCGTCCTGACCCTCACCCTGCTGGCCGTGTTCGCGCTCGCGTGGCGCTTCCGGCTCCCCGGATTCGCCGCGGGCCTGGCCGCCTACGTGATGGTGGCGGGGGCGCTGCGCGATCGACCGCTCGTCGATCGGCGCCTGGCCACCGAGGAGATCATCGAGCGCTGGGAGCCGGGCCACTTCGCCGGGCCCATGGGGCCGCCGATCCTGCGCGCTCTCGCCATGCCTCTCGAGCTGCCGCGCGGGCCCTGGGTGCTCGAAGCGGGCGCGCAAAGGAACTCCCGCCGGACGGGGCTTCCCCCCGGCGCGTATCGCGTCGAGCTGCGCGCCTCGCCGGTCGAGTCGGGACCGTTCCGCATCGCCGTCGACCTGTACGCGGGCGAGCTGTCACTGGGCGAAGCCGTCCTCAGCGACGCGCAACCGAGCGCCGCCTTTCCGTTGCTGCTTCCCGGGGGCGTGCGTCAGCTCGGCCTCACCGCGATGGGGGAAGCGGGGCGGGCGCAGTTGGACGAGGCCCGGGTGGTGCCGGAGGCCGTCGTGCCGCGACACCTCCGGGATGACTATCCGTATCCGCTGCGCGCGATCGCCGAGCTCTACCGCGTGGGCGGCCCGCTGGTGCACGCCACCGCCGTGGATCGCAGCGAGCCCGAGGACGGCGGATTCCGCGTCGAAGGCGCGGAGGGAGCATTCCTCGTGGACGGCCCGCCCGCGGCGTCGGTGCGCCTCGAGGTCCGACGGGTCTCCGCGCGGACCGGGGACGAGGTGGGCTGGGGCGGACGGGTCGTGCCTCTGGGAGCGGAGACGACGTCGGTGCTCGTGCTTCCGATGGCGGAAGGACAGGACCTGGGCCGCGCGAGCGTCGTGTCCGTGCGTGTCCATGCGCCGGGCGCGTGGGTGCGGTTCCGCGCGGAAGGGGCGGCGCCCTGAGGGCTACTGGCGCTCCTTGAACGCGAGCGCGGCGACGGCGTGAACGAGCTGGGCCGGCTCGACCGGCTTGGGGAGATGGGCCTGGAAGCCGGCGTGCAGCACCTTGGTCGGCATCTCCGCGGCGTAGGCCGTGACCGCGACCGCGCCCGTGGCCCCGCCGAGCTCCATGGGCAGCTCGCGGATCTGGCGGATGAAGGCATAGCCGTCCGCGCCGGGCAGTCCGAGGTCACAGACCAGGACGTCGGGGCGGCGGGCGAAGAAGGCGCGCAACCCTTCCGCGGCGGACTTCGCGCAGGCGACGGACGCGCCCTCCATCTCCAGCATCAGGCGCATGGTGTCCTGCGAGTCCTCGTCGTCCTCGACGAGGAGGACGTTGATCCCCCGCAGGGTGTTGATCATGCTCGTGCCCATCGTTCACCCTTGGTGGCGCTGGCGCCAGCCGCAACGGCTGCGGCAGTGACGGCTCGGAAGGGATCCCAGGAAACCAAGCTAGCACGTTTCGCGGAGGGCCTGCCCTCGGCCGCGCCGGATTGCAGGGTCGGTCTGGTAGCCTACGCCGATGGCGACGCGGCTGGCGCTGACGGTGGGGGATCCGGCGGGCATCGGTCCCGAGGTCATCCTGAAGGCCCTGGCGCGTACGGACCGCCCGTCGGCCGAGATGATCGTTTACGGACCGGCGTCCGTCCTGCGCGAGCGTGCCACGCGCTTCGGATTGCGCCCGATCGAGAGCCTGGGCACACGCGTCGTGGATGTACCGGCGAGGGGTCCAGTGCCGCCGGGCGTGACTTCGCCCGCCGCCGGCCATGCCGCGGCGGATGCGGTGCTGAGGGCCGCCCGGGACGCCCTGGCCGGCGAGGTCGATGCCCTCGTCACCGCCCCCCTCAACAAGGAATCGCTGGCCGCGGCCGGTCACCACTGGCCGGGCCATACCGAGATGCTCGCGGAAGTGGCCGGAGTGTCCGACGTCGCGATGCTGTTCGTCGGGGGCGCGCTGCGCGTCGCCCTCGTCACCATCCATCGGTCGCTGCGCAGCGTGCCCGACGCGATCACGTCGGCCGAGGTGGAACGGGTGGCGCGCCTGCTCCATCGCGAGCTGCCCGGACTGGGCGCGGCGTC
>DASTLK010000710.1:0-3804 GCA_035715025.1 Vicinamibacteria bacterium | reverse complement strand
AGGTGGCGGCCCGCCAGGCCTCGCGCAAGACGCCGCGCACCTACCCCGACTACAGGCAGATGCTGCGCGAGAAGGACCTCGACGTCGTGCTCATCGCCACTCCCGATCACTGGCACGCCCTGCCCATGATCGCCGCGGTGGAGGCCGGGGCCGACGTCTACGTGCAGAAGCCGACGGCGGTGGACGTGATCGAGAGCCAGGCCATGCTGGCCGCGGCCCGCAAGCACGGGCGCGTGGTCCAGGTGGGCACGCAGCGCCGCAGCACCCCGCACCTCATCGAGGCCCGCGACACGATCGTCAAGGAGGGCCGGCTCGGCAAGGTCGCCTTCGTGGACGTCTACTGCTACTACCACATGCGCGCGCGGGAGAACCCGCCCGACACCACTCCCCCCGACTACCTCGACTACGACATGTGGACGGGGCCGGCCCCGATGAGGCCGTACAACTCGCTCGTGCACCCGCGGAGCTGGCGCGCGTTCATGGAGTACGGCAACGGCATCATCGGCGACATGTGCGTCCACATGCTGGACATGGTGCGGTGGATGCTCGGCCTCGGCTGGCCGCGGAGTGTCAGCTCGTCCGGAGGGATCCTGGTCGACAAGGACAGCAAGGCGAACATCACCGACACCCAGACGGCGACCTTCGACTTCGGCGACCTGAAGATCGTCTGGAACCACCGCACCTGGGGCCGCTCCCCGGACCCCGACTATCCGTGGGGCGCGACCTTCTACGGCGACAAGGGCACGCTGCGGGCCAGCGTGATGGGCTACGACTTCGTTCCCGAAGGCGGAGGCGCGCCCGTCCACAAGGACGTCACCTACGAGCTGGAGCAGTATCCCGAGGACAAGACGGAGAAGGACCTCGAGAAGCACGTCGCTCCCGCGATCCGTGGCCACATGAAGGACTTCCTTTCCGCGATCGTCACGCGCGGTCGGCCGGTGGCCGACATCGAGCAGGGCCACATCTCGAGCGCCTCCTGCATCCTGGCCAATCTCTCGATGCGGCTCGGGCGGACGCTCGTGTGGAACGCGGACAAGGGCGAGGTCGTGGGGGATCCGGAGGCCAACGCCCTCCTGCGGCGCCCCTACCGCGCGCCCTGGGTCCACCCCGAGCCGGCCAAGGTCCAGCCACGGTCCTGATCAGCTTACGAGAGCAGCGATCGGCGGCGCGGCCGCCGGCCCGGGCGCCGCGCCCAGCCAGCCGGCCATGGTGGCCGAGACTTCGGCCAGCGTGGCCGCGGGCAGGTCGCCCGGGGCGCTCATCGGCGCGCCCGGCCGGATGGCCCGCATCTCGTCGACGCCTTCCGCGAGCAGCAGGTATAGCGTCTTCCCGCGGTAGGCCGCGCTCTTCTCGGCGCTGAGCCAGACGTAGTAGGACAGCTGCTCGACGTCCACGAACGAGCCCAGCGGGTCTTCCAGGCTCGGGACCTGGTCCGTGGGACGCGGGCTGGAAAAGAGAAGCAGGCTGCTGAACGGCTTCATCTTGTCCCGCACGCCGAAGCGCGCCACGAGGAGCCGGGGCTGTGCACGCTTGAGCGCCTGCACCGCCGACCACTCCACGAACGTGTTGTTGACGAGCAGGGCCCCGTTCCCGCCTAGGAGCACTTCGCGAACGAACGCCCGCACCACGAGGTCGGAATGCAGGAGCGCGCCTTCCGGAGGGACCAGGTCCAGCTCGCGCACGTAGGCGGCCAGCTCCTGGGGGCCCGAGACCCCTTCCAGGACCTTCTTGTACAACGACCGGGCCAGCGTCTCCCGGTAGGTCCGGAGGCGAGAGTAGCTGAGACCGGTGACGCCGGTCGTCCGCTCCCCGCAGAGCGCGTGCAGCGCTTCCCCGGCCTCGACGATCCACGCGTCGCCCGGATCGAGCCCGAAAGGCGAAAAGGGAATGCCGCCCGCGCTCGTGAAGAGCGAGCGCAGGAACGGCGCGGAGGCGGCGGCGCCTTCCAGGCGGAGCGGAACACGCCGGCCGATGCCGCGCAGCCGCGCCCACAACTTGTCCCGTTGGATCGCGACGCCCTCGCCGTAGAGGATCACCACCACACGGCGTGGCCCGCCTTCGGGATAGAGCCGCTGCTCGATCCCCGGCTGCAGCTCCTGGAAGACCTGGTCGATCTCGCGCCGCCAGCGGGGAAGCAGTCCCTTCCGGCGAAGGAGCAGCTGCGTCGCGTCCTGGAGCCGGTGCGGATCGCTCTCCCTCACGTCTCGACACCCGGACTCGGCTTCGAGGCGGGTCACGCCGGCGAACACGGAGGCGGCCTCCTGGCCGGCGAGGCTCTCGAGCAGAGCGGTCAGGTAGGCCTTCTCCGGCGCGAAGAACGTCGGCCACTTCTCCGCCTCGATGCCGATGAAGGCCCGGAGCGTCACCGGCAGCCGTGCGAGCAGCTCGCGGTGCTGCCGGAGGAGGCGGGCCGCATCCGTCGTCGTCGCGACGCTCATCTCAGAAGGCCAGCTCGGACAGGGCCCGCCCTTCGCCCTCCGGCATCTTGAAGCCGAGGACACGGGCCACGGTGGGGGCCACGTCCAGCGTGCGGATGGGCCGCGGCGACACCAGCCCGCGCGGCACGCCCGCCCCGACGGCCAGCATCCACAGCCGGCGGCACGATTCGTCGCCGCTGCGGTGGTTCTGGAACCCGTTGCCGCTCGGATCGCCGTCGCGTCCCATCTCCGGAACCACGATCAAGGTCGTGCGGTCGCGGTAGGGCGGCAGCGACTGCGCGTGTTGCCAGAGGCCGTGCACCAGCCGGTCAGTGCGCCGGATGGCCTCGAGGTAGAGCGAGTACGCGCCGAAATGCGCGACGTCGATGTCCCAGAAGTTCACGAGCAGGAGCGGAGGCGCCAGCCGGCTCATGATCTCCTTCGTCATGAAGAAGGTCAGCTCGTCGCCGCTGGTCGGCACCAGCGGATCGTTGAAGTAGTCGAGCAGCGACTTGGCCAGGGTGGCCCGGACCTCCTGGCCGAGCGCGCGGCCCGTCTCGTGGACCCTCCAGCCGAAGCCCTCGTAGCCTTCGTCGAGGGCCGACACCATCCGCTCCGCCAGCGCGTCGCGGTCCTCGACGCCGGGTCCGGCGGGGGTCGCCACCGCGGACCGGATCGCCTGCACGAGGAAATGCTTCGGCAGGATCACGTTCGCCGCGCACGGGTCGCCCCAGTCCCGGAGCTTGCTCCCGCCCAGCAGGCCGAAGCTCTTGTTGCTCGCCACCACCCACGCCGCTTCGGGCGGCAGGCCGCGCTCCTTGCGAAAGCACTCGAAGACCGTCGGAGTGGTCGGGGCCTCGCTGCCATACGCGTCCACGTTCTGCAGGCAGCCGGTGACCAGGGCGCCGGTCGCGTTGAAGTGGCCGGTCAGGCCGTCGTATCGCGTCTCGGGAAAGAAGAGGCCCTGCGGGACGAGGTCGGTCACGAGGTGGGGAATGTTCGGCCAACCCTCCGGCGCGAACGTGTCCTCCCAACGCACGCCGCCGCCGAAGGTCACGACGATCACGCGTGTCTCCGTCCCGGGAGCGGCCGGAAGCGCGTGCCGAGGGATCAGGGCATCGGCGAGAAGCGCGGCCGCGCCCTGGAGGAGCTCGCGCCGGCCGAAGGGGAAGGGCACCTCAATCCTCCAAGGCGCTAGAATGCAGGTACCGGCACTCTACCATGCGCTCGACGCTCGTCGCGGCCGTCCTCCTCTGGCCCACGCTCGCGCGGGGGGCCGATCACGGCCTGGACTTCGCACGCGACGTCCAGCCGATCCTTCGCGCCCGCTGCACGCGCTGCCATGGCGCCGAGCAGCAGAGAAGCCAGCTCCGTCTCGACTCGCGGA
>DASTLK010000709.1:0-9073 GCA_035715025.1 Vicinamibacteria bacterium | reverse complement strand
AGACCATCTCCCTGCTCGTCCCCCTCCTGATGATCGCCGTGGCCGCGCTGGCTTCTCCCCCGGATGCCCGCTACGAGGAGCTGGAGAAGCGCTACGTGCGCGAGTTCCTGCGCCGCCATCCCGTCGTCTCGACGTACCTGGGTGGGGCGGGCCTCGATCCGGGCCTGGCCGCCGCCGACGGCACCCTGCGTGACTGGTCGCCGTCCGCGCTCACGGCCGAAGCCGAGCTCTGGCGATCGCTGCGCGCATCCTTCGCCGCGCTTCCGGCGGCCGAGCTCTCGCCGCGCCATCGCATCGACCGTGAGGTGGCGCTGCACCAGCTCGATTTCATGCTCCACCAGGACCAGGAACGGAAGTACTGGCAGCGCTCGCTCGACACCTACGTCAACGAGGCCTTCCGCGGGATCGACTGGTACGCGCAGGGAATGAAGGACCTCGGCTCCGGCCGCTATGGGACGGAAGCTCAGTGGCGGACCGCGACCGCGCGCGTGGCCGCGGTGCCCGCGTACCTGGACCAGGCGCGCCGCAACCTCGAGGAGGGCGTGCGCGCCGGCAATCCTCCGGACTGGCGCATGGTCGAGCGTGACGGGATCAAGTCTTCCGAGGCCAACGCGGACTATTTCGAGAAGACCCTGCCCGAGATGGCGGCCGCGCGCACGCAGGGACAACCCTTCGCGGAGACGGTCCTCGGAGATCTGCGCGCCCGCGGCACGGAGGCCGCGCGCGCGTTCCGAGGCTTCCGCGACTTCGTGCAGTCCGCGCTGGCCACTCTGCCCAGGAAGGACCGCTACGCTTTCGGCGCGAAGGAATACGACTGGGCCCTGCGCAACAACCTGAACGTCCCGTCCACCGCCGCCGAACTGTACGAGTCCTCGTGGCCGGTCGTCCAGGAGACACGACGCCTCATGATGGACGTCGCGGAGAAGGTGGCGAAGAAGCGCGGGATGAGCCTCGCCTGGGACGAGACCCACCGCGCCGCCTCCACGCGCGCGGTCCTGTCCGCGCTGGGCGAGGACCATCCGCGGTCGGACGACGAGATGGTGCGCTGGTACCACGAGACGGCGCTGCGCCTCGTGCAGTTCGCGCGGGATCACGACGTGTTCGACATCCCAGCCGACTACAAGCTCGAGGTCACCGTCACGCCGCCGCCCCTGGAGGCCTCCATCGACGGCGCCGCCTACTACCCGGCTCCGCCCTTCCAGAGCTCGGGCGTGGGGCGCTTCTACGTCACGCCGACC
The DNA here is from genome assembly GCA_035715025.1 of Vicinamibacteria bacterium. Classification (GTDB taxonomy): domain Bacteria; phylum Acidobacteriota; class Vicinamibacteria; order Fen-336; family Fen-336; genus AA29. The sequence goes on along the minus strand of DASTLK010000709.1, from coordinate 7,835 downwards.
AAGGGCGACCCGGGCAAGCTGGCCGAAGCCAATCGCGCCGCCATCGCCGACCTGAGCGCGCACGAGGGGTTTCCCGGCCACGACTGGCACTACAAGGTCATGACGCAATACCGGGACCGCATCAGCCCCGTGCGGTGGCTGACTCCCGGCGAGGTGGAGGGCTCGGCGTCGATGTGGGAGGACTCGATGGCGGCGGAGGGATGGGCGCTGTATTCGGAAGCGCTCATGGCCGAGCCGCAACCGGGGGCGCCGGACGGGTTCTACACTCCGGAGGAGCGGCTCTACCAGCTCCAGGGACAGCTCTACCGCGACCTGCGCGTGCGCATCGACACCGGCCTTCACACCGGCCGCCTCGGTTTCGACCAGGCCGTCGATCTCTTCTCCGAGATCGTGGACTTCCTGCCCGGGTCCTGCGCAGCAAAGGACCTCTCCGCGGAGAAGGCCGCGTCGTGCGACTCCGCGCAGCGTGCCATCTTCCGGTACTCGAAGTGGCCGACCCAGGCCATCACCTACCGGCTGGGCAAGCAGCGGATCCTCGACCTGCGGGCGCGGGCCGACCAGATCGCGCCCGGGCCCCAGGGTCGGAAGCGGTTCCACCTCCTCTTCATGCAGCAGGGCACCATCCCTCCGGGATACTTCGAGGACGTGCTGCTCGCGGAGCTGACAGGGAACAAGGGCCGGTAGAGGGCCTTCCGGACGCGGCGGCGGGCAAAGGTTTGACAACCCTCCGGGCGGCCAGCTACGCTGAATTTCGTCGTTCCCGCCCGGCCGTTTTCCCCGGTTCCCATGGTGCAGAGATGACTCCGAACGCGCTCGCCGACACAGAGGCCGCCGTTCCCAGCCCTCCCACCGCGCGCAAGCAGACGAGAGTCGACGTCGTCCACGGCGACCGGCGCGAGGACGACTACTTCTGGATGCGCGAGAAAAGCAATCCGGAAGTGGCCTCCTACCTGGAGGCGGAGAACGCCTACGCGGACGCGGTCATGAAGCCGACGGAAGCCTTCCAGGGCGCGCTCTACGACGAGATGCTGGGCCGCATCCAGGAGACGGACGTGAACGTGCCGTACCGCCAGGGCGCGTACTTCTACTACTCGCGCACCGAGCAGGGCAAGCAGTACCCGATCCTCTGCCGGAAGAAGGAGCGCCTGGAGGCGGACGAGGACGTGACCCTCGACGTCAACGTCCTCGCCGAAGGGCACCCGTTCATGTCCCTCGGCGCCTACGCGGTGAGCGACGACGGGAACCTGCTGGCCTACTCCACCGATTCCACCGGGTTCCGGCAGTACGACCTCTTCATCAAGGACCTGCGCACGGGCCGGACCGGCCTCGCGGTGGCGGAGAAGACGGGCTCCGTGGCCTGGGCCGCGGACAACCAGACGCTCTTCTACACCGTCGAGGACGAGGCCAAGCGGCACTACCGTCTCTACCGTCACCGGATCGGTTCGGGCACGCCGGACGAGCTCGTGTTCGAGGAGCCCGACGAGGCTTTCAACATCGGCGTCGGACGCACGCGCTCGCGCGCGTACCTGATCCTGGGCGCGGGCAGCCTCACCACCGCGGAGGCGCGCGCGCTGTCCGCGGACGACCCCCGGGGCGAGTGGCGCCTGCTCGCGCCGCGCATCCAGGACCAGGAGTACGACGTCGATCACCACGACGGGTCCTTCTACTTCCGGGTGAACGACACCGGCCGGAACTTCCGTCTGGTGAAGGCGCCGGTGGAAGCGCCCGGGCGCGAGAACTGGACGGAGGTGATCCCTCATCGTCCGGCCGTCATGCTCGAAGGCGTGGACTTCTTCCGGCCGTTCTACGTCCTGCTCGAGCGGGAGCAGGGCCTCCAGCGGCTGCGCCTCGTGGATCTGGCCTCCGGGGGCACGCAGGACGTGCCGTTCCCGGAGCCCGCGTACTCCGTGTTCCCGGCCGCCAACGCCGAGTTCGACACGCGGAAGCTGCGCTACTCCTACGAGTCGATGGTCACGCCGCGCTCCATCTTCGACTACGACCTCGACACGCGCAGGTCCGAGCTGCTCAAGGAGCAGCCGGTGCTCGGGGGCTACGACCGGACGCAATACGTCTCCGAGCGCCTCTTCGCCACCGCTTCCGACGGGGTGTCGGTCCCGATCTCGGTCGTCTACAAGAAGAGCACACCGCGGGACGGCTCGGCGCCCATGCTCCTCGGCGGCTACGGCTCCTACGGACTCCCGTTGCCCGTGACCTTCTCGTCGGGACGCCTGAGCCTGCTCGATCGCGGGCTGATCGTCGCGCTCGCCCACGTCCGCGGCGGGGGCGAGATGGGAAAGCCGTGGCACGACGACGGACGCTTGATGAACAAGCGCAACACCTTCACCGATTTCATCGCCTGCGCCGAGCAGCTCGTGGCCCGAAAGTACACCGCGTCCGACCGTCTCGTCATCGAGGGCGGCAGCGCGGGCGGCCTGCTCATGGGCGCGGTCGCGAACATGCGGCCGGACCTGTTCAAGGCCGTGGTCTCCCACGTCCCCTTCGTGGACGTCATCAATACGATGCTGGATGCGTCGCTTCCCCTCACCGTCGGCGAGTACGAGGAGTGGGGAAACCCGCAGGAGAAGGAAGCGTACGATTACATGAAGACGTACTGCCCCTACACCAATCTCGAGGCGCAGGCGCGGCCGGCGATGCTGGTGAAGACGTCGTTCAACGACAGCCAGGTCATGTACTGGGAGCCGGCCAAGTACGTCGCGAAGATGCGCACGCTCGAGACGGATCGCAGCCCGCTGATCCTCAAGACGAACATGGGCGCCGGGCACGGGGGGGCCTCCGGGCGCTACGACCGCCTGCACGAGATCGCCTTCGACTACGCGTTCGTCCTGGGCCAGGTGGGGATCACGCAGTGACGGAGCGCCGGATCCTCCAGAGTTACCTCGGCGGCCGTTGGGTCTCCGGCACCGGGCCTGCGCACACCCTCGTCAATCCGGCCACGGAGGAGCCGCTGGCCGCCGTGCGCGGCGAAGGGCTCGACCTTGCGCGTGCTCTGGACTTCGCCCGCACCGTCGGCGGTCCCGCCCTGCGCGCCCTGACCTTCGCCCAGCGCGGCGCGATGTTGCGCACGGTCACGGACGCTCTCCAGGCCCATCGCAACGAGCTGCTCGACCTCGCGGTGGCGAACGGCGGCAACACGCGGTCGGACGCGAAGTTCGACGTGGACGGAGCGATCTTCACGCTGGCCGCCTACGCGGACCTGGGCAAGGGCCTGGGCGAGGTGAAGGTGCTGGCCGACGGCGAGGGCATCCAGCTCGCGCGCAGTCCGCGCTTCCACGGCCAGCACATCCTGGTGCCGCGGACAGGCGTGGCCGTCCACGTCAACGCCTTCAACTTCCCCGCCTGGGGCCTGGCCGAGAAGGCGGCGGTCGCGCTCCTGGCCGGGATGCCGGTGCTGAGCAAGCCGGCCACGTCGTCGGCGCTGGTCGCGCACCGCATGCTCGAGATCCTGACCGAAGCCAAGGCGCTGCCGGACGGTGCGCTGTCGCTGCTGATGGGCGGCGCGGGCGACCTGCTCGCGCACCTGGGGCCGTTCGACGTGGTGGCCTTCACGGGCTCGAGCGACACGGGCGAGACGATCCGGGGCCTGCCGTCGGTCATCGAGAACTCGGTGCGCGTCAACGTGGAGGCGGACAGCCTCAACGCCGCCGTCCTCGGGCCCGACGTGGCCGCCGGCGACGAGACCTACGAGTACTTCCTGAAGGACGTCCTGCGCGACATGACGCAGAAGGCAGGCCAGAAGTGCACGGCCATCCGGCGCGTCCTCGTTCCCGCCGATCGCGCGGATCGATTCCGCGACGACCTCGTGGATCGGCTGCAGGGGATCACCGTCGGGAATCCCGCTCTCGAGAGCGTGCGCATGGGGCCGGTGGCCACCGCCTCCCAGCTCGCGGACGTGCGCGCGGGCGTGGCGCTGCTCGCGCGCGACGGGCGCCTGGTGTTCGGTAGCGGCGAGGTCCAGGCGGTGGGTGTGCCGCCGGGCAGGGGATTCTTCACCACGCCCGTGCTGATCGAGGTGGAGTCGGGCGCGCCCGCGCCGGCCGTGCACTCGCGTGAGGTGTTCGGGCCCGTGGCCACGCTCGTGCCGTACTCGGGCAAGGCCGAGGAGGCGGCGGAGCTGATCGGACGGGGGCGTGGCGGGCTCGTCTCGTCCGTGTACTCGGAGGACCCCGCCTTCACGGCCGAGGTCGTGCTCGGAATCGCTCCGTACCACGGACGCGTCTTCCTCGGCAGTGCCAAGATCGCGGAGGCTTCACCCGGACCCGGTACCGTCCTGCCCATGCTCGTCCACGGCGGTCCCGGGCGGGCCGGCGGTGGCGAGGAGCTGGGCGGCCTGCGCGGCCTCTCGTTCTACATGCAGCGCGTGGCCCTCGAAGGGTCGCGGCCCGTCATCGAGAAGATCCTGAAATAGAGAGTCCATGATTTTCGTAGTCACGCTGCTGTTCGCCCTCGCCGCAACCCCCGCGGCCACGCCGTCCCCCAAGCCCTCTTCGGAGCCGGCGGCCAGGCCAGCGCCGGCGCGCGCCGCGCATCGCGAAGGGGAGCCCGTCAACGTGCGGCTGGAGATCAAGCTCACGGAACGCGGCGCGACAGGCGAGCCCGCGGTCAAGGTCGTGTCCATGACCGTGGCCGATCGGGCCAACGGCATGATCCGGGCCTCCGGGGACGCGCCCCGGCCGGCGGCCCTCAACGTCGATGCCACCCCCTCGATCGACGACGGCAAGATCCGGCTCAACCTCGGCCTCGAGTACAAGGTCACCGAGTCCTCGCCCGACGCGAAGGTCATGCCGCCGCCGGTGCGCGCCACGCGCCAGCAGATCTTCGTGATCCTCGAGAACGGGCGGCCGCTGGTCGTGGCCGATTCCGCCGATCCGGCGACGGATCGCCGCCTTCAGGTCGAGGTCACGGCCACGATCCTGCGCTGACGCGTTATAAGCTGGCGGCTCGGAGGTGCGCGCGCCCATGACGTCACCCGAGATGGAGGCTCGCATCCGGGCCCTGCCCAAGGTCGAGCTGCACCAGCACGTGGACGGGTCGATCCCGGCCGAGGTGACGTGGGAGCTGATGCGTCACTACCGCCTCCACCCCGTGGAGACGCTCGAGGAGATGCGCACCCGCCTGGAGCTCCAGCCCGAGGAGGAAGGCACGCTGCTCGCCTACCTCGACAAGATGCACTACCCGCTCTGGATCACCCAGTTCTACGAGAACATCGCCAAGGTCACCGAGGCCATCGTGGACGAGGCGGCGGCCGCGGGCGTGAAGACGCTGGAGCTGCGCTATTCGCCCATCATCCACACCTTCGCCGGCCTCACGCCCCGCCAGTCGATCCGCGCCGTGCTCTCCGGGATGAACCACGCCTCCCATCGGCACGGCGACATGCGGCTCGGCCTCATCGTGATCGCCATGCGCCAGCACGGCCCGCACATCGCGAAGATCCTGGCCCGCCAGGCCATCTCGGAGGCGCAGCACCTCCATGCCCGGATCGGCGTGGTCGGCTTCGACATCGCGGGTCCGGAGAAGGGCAACCCGCCGCGGCTCTTCAAGAGCGCCTACGAGATCGCGCGCCTGGGCAAGCTGGGGCTGACCGTGCACTCGGGTGAGGATGCGCCGGCGGAGTACGTGTGGGAGGCCGTGGATCGGCTGGGCGCGCAGCGCGTCGGCCACGGCTGCGCGGCCGCCGGCGATCCCGAGCTGATGAGGCGCCTGGCCCGGGACGCGATCGTGGTGGAGTGCTGTCTCTCGAGCAACTACCACACGGGGGCCATCAAGCGCGGGGCTCCGCACCCCATCCAGCGTTTCCTGGAAGCGGGCGTCCCGGTGGCCATCTGCTGCGACAACACCACCGTGTCGCGCACGGACCAGGTGCGGGAGAGCCTCCAGGCGGCGGAACAGATCGGCCTGGACGTGGTCGAGCGCATCCATGGTGCCGCCTCCGCTCACTCGTTCATCCGGCCCGAGGTGGCCCTGAAGGACACCGAGCACGACCTCTGAGAAGCGGGCCCGCCTTGCGGTACGATCCGCGGCATGAAGACGCGCACGCTCCTCGCCGCCGCCCTGATCACCGCCGCCTCCGGCCTCGCGGCCGCGGCCGACGACGCCCCTGCCCATCCCACGCTGGCCATCGGCGCCCCCGCACCCGACTTCGACCTGCCCGGCGTCGACGGGCGCATGCACTCGCTGAAGGAGTACGCGGCGGCGCGCGTCCTCGTGATCGTCTTCACCTGCAACCACTGCCCGACCGCCCAGGCCTACGAGGAGCGCATCCAGAAGCTCCGCGATGACTTCGCGCCCAAAGGAGCAACCCTGGTCGCCATCTCCCCGAACGACCCCAAGGCGGTGCGGCTCGACGAGCTGGGCTACACGGATCTCAGCGATTCCCTGGAGGAGATGAAGATCCGCGCCCGGGAGCGGCACTTTACTTTTCCCTACCTCTACGACGGCGAGACGCAGGCGGTCGCACATCTCTACGGACCCACGGCGACGCCCCACGTCTTCGTGTTCGACCGCGACCGCAAGCTGCGCTTCGCGGGGCGTGTCGACGACGGCGAGAACCCGGCCAAGATCACGGTGTCGGACGCGCGCAACGCCATCGCGGCCGTCCTGGCCGGCCAGCCGGTGCCGGTGGAGAAGACCAAGGTGTTTGGCTGCTCGATCAAGTGGGCGGAGAAGAAGAGCTGGCTGGCCGAAGGCGAGAAGAAGTGGGCCCAGGAGGAGGTCGCCCTCACGCCCATCGATGCCGCGGGGCTCAGGGCCCTGGCCGCGAACGATTCCGGAAAGCTCCGCATCGTCAACGTCTGGGCCACGTGGTGCGGCCCCTGCCAGGTGGAGTTTCCCGACCTCATCACCGTCTATCGCATGTACCGTGGGCGGGGCCTGGAGCTGGCGACGGTGAGCGCGGATGCTCTCGATAAAAGCACGCCCGTGCTCGCCTTCCTCAAGGAGCAGCGCGCCTCGGGGCGGAACCACATCTTCGACAAGGCGGACCCGTACGCCCTCATCGATCCCGTCGATCCGAAATGGCAGGGAGAGCTGCCGCACACGGTGGTGGTCGCGCCGGGAGGCCGGGTGGTCTACCGGAGCGACGGCGCCTTCGACCCGCTCGCGCTGCGCAAGGCGATCGTCGGCTACTACGGTCGGTACTACCACTCGGTCGCGGGCCAGTAGGGATCGCGCGGTGACGGCGCGCCGCGCCCTGGCCGCGCTGGCGGTCGTGGCGGCGATCCTCTACTTTGCAGGGCTCGCTTTCGATGCGCCTGCGGTCCGGCTCCTGAGCAAGCCCGTGCCTGCGCTGGCCCTGGCCGCCCTCGTCCTCTCCGGTCGACGTGACGCCTACGCCGCCGCCCTGGCCGGCGGCCTGAGCCTCTCCGCGCTCGGCGACGCGCTCCTCGAAGTGCCCGGCCATTTCGTGGCCGGCCTCGCCGCCTTCCTGTGCGCGCATCTGGCCTACGCGGCGGCGTTCCTCCGTGGCGAACGGCGGCTGCGGCTGGGACGGGCCCTTCCGTTTGCCGTCTGGCTGCTCGCCGCCTTCGTCTGGATCCGGCCCGGACTCGGAGAGATGACCGTTCCCGTCGTCGTGTACATGCTGGCCATCGGGACCATGATGTGGCGGGCGGCGGCGCGTTGGGGGGCGCACGGCGGCGCGGCCGCCGCCCTGGTGGGCGCGGTGTCGTTCGGCCTCAGCGACACGCTGATCGCGATCGATCGCTTCCGCCTGCCGCTGCCCGGCGCGCCGTTCGCGATCATCCTTCTCTACTGGGCAGGGCAGGCGGGGATTGCCGCCTCCGCGCGAGGGCCTAGCGCCGGCGGACGGTGACCCCGCC
>DASTLK010000708.1:0-2383 GCA_035715025.1 Vicinamibacteria bacterium | reverse complement strand
GCAAGATCGAGCGTTACAACCACGACGACGTCGTGTCGACCATGCTCCTGCGCGATTGGCTCGAGGGCCGGCGAGTGGAGCTCGCGTCGCGGGTCGGCTCTTCGCTGCCACGTCCGGAGGCGAAGTCCGGCGAGGCCGCGGAGGACCTCACGGAGACCCTCGCCCGCGTGCAGGCCCTCTCGGATCGCCTGGTGGACGGAGTGCCCGCGGATGAGAAGGAGCGTACGCCCGAACAGCATGCGCGTTGGCTGCTGGCCCAGCTCCTGTCCTGGCACCGCCGCGAGGAGAAGGCGTTCTGGTGGCGCTACTTCTTCTTGATGGACGACCTCACGGACGACGAGCGGATCGCGGAACGCGAGCCCATGGGCGGGCTCTCGTATGTCGGAGTGGTCGAGCAGGTCAAGAAGTCGCTCGTCCATCGCTATCGCTTTCCATCGCAGGAGCACGGGATCCACGAGGGTGGCGCGGTCTCGGATCCGGCGACGGGGGAGTCTCCCGGACGCGTCGTCGCCGTCAACGACGCCGCGAGCACGGTCGACCTGAGCCGCGGCGTCCACAACGACGCGCCCCACCCGACCTCTCTCGTTCCGAAGGACCTGATCCCGACGAAGGAGCTGCGTTCGAGCCTCATGCGGATGGGGGAATGGGTCGCGGATCACGGGATCGAGGTGGACCTCGCGTATCGCGCCGCGCGCGATCTCCTCTTGCGACGGCCACCGCGGGCCGGCCAGGTTCCGGGCGCGCCTCTACAAGAAGATGGTGAGGATCCGACGAAAGGCGCTGGTCGCGTGGCCCTGGCCCTCGACCACAGCACGCTGCCGATCCAGGGCCCCCCCGGATCGGGCAAGACCCACACGGGCGCGCAGATGGTCCTGGCCCTGGTCGCCGCCGGCCGCAAGGTCGGCGTCACCGCCAACAGCCACAAGGTCATCGGCCACCTGCTCGACAAGATCGCGGAGCTGGCCGGCGAGCGGGGGATGACGGTTCGGATCGGGCAGAAGCCGGAGACGGATGGCGACCCGACCTGCGCGATCGCGCGCTGCTTCAAGACGAACGGGGATTTGCTGGCGGCCCTCCGCGGCGGCGAGCTCGACGTCGTGGGCGGGACGGCCTGGGTCTGGTCCCGCGAGGACTTCGCCGGAACGGTGGACGTGCTCGTGGTGGACGAGGCGGGGCAGATCGCGCTCGCCAACGCCCTTGCCGTGTCCCCGTCCGCGCGCAGCCTGATCCTGCTCGGCGACCCGCAGCAGCTCGAACAGCCGTTGAAGGGCACGCACCCGCCGGGGGCGGAGCGATCCGCCCTCGCCCATCTGCTCGGCGAAGCGGCCACGATGCCGGCGGAGAAGGGCCTCTTCCTGGCCAAGACCTGGCGGCTCCATCCCGACGTCTGTGCGTTCACGTCGGCGGCGTTCTACGCGGGCCGACTCGAGCCGCAAGCCGGGCTCGAGCGCCAGTCATTGGAGGGGACGGCGCCCCTGACCGGCACGGGCATGCGCTACGTGGCCGTCGCCCACACCGGCAACCAGAGCGAATCGCCGGAAGAGGCGGACGCGATCGCGGCGCTCGTGCGGTCGTTGCTCGACGGCGGGGCGTCGTGGACGAACCGGCACGGCCAGCGCGGCCTTCTCCTTCTCGGCGACGTGCTCGTCGTCGCCGCCTACAACGCGCAGGTGGCCGAGCTCGCGCGCCGGCTGCCGAAGGGCGCGCGGGTGGGGACGGTCGACAAGTTCCAGGGCCAGGAGGCGGCGGTCTCGATCTACTCGATGGCGAGCTCGTCGCCCGCCGACGCCCCCCGCGGGATGGAGTTCCTCTACAGCCTCCACCGGCTCAACGTGGCCACGTCGCGCGCCCAATGCCTGGCCGCGGTGGTGGCGAGCCCGGAGCTGTTTCGGGTCCGCTGTCGCACCCCGCGACAGATGCAGCTCGCGAACGGACTGTGCCGGCTGCTGGAGATGGCCGCATCATCCAGCGGGACACGAGACGTGTTCCAGAATGAGGCCAAATGAAGAAACGAAGACCGCGGAGGCACGAAGTCAAAGCCGAGATCGTTATTCACAACCTTTCCAGCGATCACGACCGTGTCAGGCATGACGCGTTTTCGTTCCGGAACGACAGTCGCCCGGCAGCTCGACGCCTGGAACCCACGACCGCGGTGCTACGATCGGCCCGCTGCCGCTGGCGCGAGGAGACTTCAATGACCACGGCCGACCCGTCCGCCGTCACCGTCCGTTCCCAGGTCAGCGACGCCGAGTGGCAGCAGCGCGTGGACCTCGCCGCCTGCTACCGGCTGGTGGCACTGTACGGATGGGACGACCTGGTGTTCACTCACATCTCCGCGCGGGTGCCGGGGCCGGAGCACCACCTCCTCATCAATCCCTACGGC
>DASTLK010000707.1:0-3275 GCA_035715025.1 Vicinamibacteria bacterium | reverse complement strand
GATTGCGCCCGCCGTGCTCGAGGATGAAATGCCCGTCGAGGAGCACGGACTGGACCTGGGTCAGCAGCGAGTAATCGCGGTTGATGTGGCCCCAGCGCACCTGGACCATCCCGACGCCCGGATCGTCGAACTGGCCGAGCGTCTTCTCGAGGATCTCCGGAGGCGCGACGAAGTCGGCGTCGAAGATGAGGATGAACTCGCCCCCGGCCTGTTGCAGGCCGAAGTCCAGCGCGCCCGCCTTGTAGCCGTGGCGGTCTTCGCGGTGGATGTAGTGGATGTCGAAGCCTTCCTCGCGATAGCGGTCGACGGCGGCCTTCGCGATCTCCTGCGTCTCGTCCACGGAATCGTCCAGGACCTGGATCTCGAGGAGCTCCTTCGGGTACCGGATGCGGCACACGGAGTCGACGAGGCGGTCCACCACGTACATCTCGTTGTAGAGCGGAAGCTGCACGGTGACGCGCGGCAGGCGGGCCGGTGGGGGGAGCGGTCGCGCGCGCCGATCGCGGTGCCTGAAATACAGGAACACCATGATGTAGCGATGGAAGCCGAACACGGCGAGGACGACCAGCGTCAGGAAGTAGAATCCAAGGATCGCGAATTCAAGAGGGCTCATGATTTGCGGATTCGATCCTCCTCGACGTCCACGTTCGGGGGTGCGCGGCCAGGATCAGCCGCCTCACCGTATCGGTGAGTTTGTGCCGCCCTGGCACTGATCCTATAGTCGTAGTATCTGTTCAAGCCGCCGAACTCGTCAACCGTCCGCAAGACTTTTGGTTGCGACCGTGAACCCATCCGAGCTCGACGCCCTTCTGAAGGCCGTGCGCGACGGACAAGTCAGCCCTGCCGACGCGCGGGCGCGCCTGGCCGGCTACGCGACCGAAGACCTCGGCTTCGCGACCATCGACCACGCGCGCGAGGCCCGCACGGGATGGCCGGAAGTCGTGTTCGGGGCGGGCAAAACCCCGGAACAGGTGGCCGCGATCGCGGAACGGATCGCCGCCCGCGGGCACAATGTGCTCATCACGCGCACGACGCCCGAGGCGCACCGGCTCGTGTCCGCCCGTCTGCCCCGAGCGGTCCATCACGAGAGCGCGCGGGCCATCACCGTGGAGGTCACGCCGGTGGCCCCGCTGCGCGGCGGCGTGGCTGTCGTCTGCGCCGGCACCTCGGACCTCCCCATCGCGGAGGAAGCGGCGGTCACGGCCAGCTTCCAGGGCGGGTCCGTGACTCGGATCTACGACGTCGGCGTCGCCGGGATCCACCGCCTGCTCGGCCGGACCAGCGACCTGCGTGAGGCGGACGTCGTGATCGTGGTGGCCGGCATGGAGGGCGCCCTGCCCTCCGTCGTGGCCGGGCTCATCGCCGCCCCCGTCGTGGCCGTTCCGACCTCGGTCGGATATGGCGCCTCCTTCGAGGGCCTGGCCGCTCTCCTGGCCATGCTCAACTCCTGCGCCGCCGGCCTGGCCGTGGTCAACATCGACAACGGGTTCGGCGCGGGACACCTGGCTTGCACCATCCTCCGCTCCGCCGCCCGCCTGCAGGAAAAAAACCGCTGAAAACTTGACAAAAGTGTTGATGGTTCTCATCTTGTAGGCAGTCCTGTCCGGGCGGTGAGGCCTTTCGGGGGGCGAGGGGACCTCAGGCCGGGGTGAAGGACAGGATTCCCGTCCGCGCGACCCTCGCGAAATCGCAGAGCGGCGGAGGCTTACGTTGATCCCGCGGTGGGATCGCGCGTGCCTGAGCGCGAGGGGCATTCATTCCGGCGTGCACGCCGGGGGGCATGAACAGTAATACTTTCCGAACACTGGAATTCGAGGCTATTCGGGCGCTCGTCCTGAGCCACGCCGGTTCGGCGGCGGGTCAGGATCGAGTCCAGGCCCTCACTCCTCATACCGAAACCGGCGCCGTCCGCGCCGCTCTCTCCCGGACCACCGAGGGGACGGTCGTGCTCCGCGTGCTCGGCCGGCAGCCCTACCACGATCTGCCCCACATCGCGCCCGCGCTACAGGAGGCGGGCGTGGCGGGCACGTTCCTGGAACCGCTGGCCCTGAGCGACGTCGCGTCCTTCATCGAGGGTGCGATCGAGATCGGCCAGCGCGTGGCCCGCGCCGAGGGAGCGCCGGAGCTGGCGCGCCTGGCCGCGGGCGTGAGCGACGAATCCGAGGTCGCATCGGCCATCCGCCGCGCGATCCTGCCCGGGGGGGACGTCGCGGACAACGCCTCCCCGCGCCTGAGCGAGATCCGGCGCACCCTCACCCGGCTCAAGTCGCAGCTCCAGTCCGTGATGGAATCGTACCTGCAGGGCAAGGACGCGGACCGCCTGCTCCAGGACAAGCTCGTCACCACCCGCAACGACCGCTACGTCCTGCTCCTCAAGGCCGAGCACCGCGGCTCCATCCCCGGGATCATCCACGGCTCGTCCGGTTCCGGCGCGTCGCTCTTCGTCGAGCCCATGCCCGCGGTCGAGGTCAACAACGACATCGTGTCCATGACGGAAGAAGAGCGCGAGGAGGTCATCCGCATCCTGCGCGGCCTCACCTCTCGCGTGCGCGACCGCGGGCCCCACCTTTCGCGGTCGGTCGAGATCCTGGGCGAGCTGGACTTCGTGCAGGCGATGGCCCTGGTCGCGCGCGACATGGACGCGACCCTTCCCGAGATCGTGGACGCGCGGGCCGGGCTACGGCTGCTCCAGGCCCGCCATCCGCTGCTGATGACGGCGGTGGTCGAGCGCGTCGGAATCGCGCGGCGCTCCACGCGCGAGCCGGTGCCGGTGACGATCGAGGTGAAGGACGGCGCGACCGTCCTCGTCATCTCCGGCCCCAACACGGGCGGGAAGACGGTCGCGCTCAAGACCGTAGGGCTGATGGCCCTCATGGCGCAGTCCGGTCTCCACATCCCCGCCGCTCCCGGGTCCTCGCTGCCGGTGTTCCGCCGCGTGTACGCGGACATCGGCGACGAGCAGTCGATCGCGGCCAACCTGTCCACGTTCTCCGCCCACCTCGCCAACATCGTGTCGATGACGAAGGACCTCGCGACGCCCGCGCTGGTCCTGCTCGACGAGGTCGGCGCGGGGACGGATCCCACGGAGGGCGGCGCGCTCGGCGTCGCCATCGTGGACATGTTCCGCGCTCGCGGCGCCATGGTGATCGCGACCACGCATCACGGGCTCATGAAGGCGTACGCGCAGGCCACCGCCGGCGTCGCCCCCGCCTCCTTCGGCTACGACCCCGCGACCTACGAGCCGACCTATCGGCTGGAGCTGGGCACGGCGGGCC
>DASTLK010000706.1:0-12715 GCA_035715025.1 Vicinamibacteria bacterium | reverse complement strand
GTCGAACATCGCCTTCCAGACCTTCGTCCTCGCCGAGGGCAGCCTGTTCGGCCTCGGCGGAGGCCCTTCGCCTGATGGCGACCGGACGTGCGCGGTCCTCGGTGGGACCGGACGCTATGCCGGTGCGCAGGGCACCTATGTCGAGCGTATCCCGTCGCGGCCCGCGGGGCGGGACGCGGTCGAGTTCATCTTCACCTTGCGCGCATAGGAGAGGAGACCTTCATGGCATTCGACGCGTTCATCAAGCTCGACGGGATCGCGGGCGAGAGCACCGACAACAAGCACAAGGGCGAGATCGAGGTGCTCTCGTTCTCATGGAACATCAAGCAGCCCGTCGTTATCAGCAGTGATGGTGGCGGGGCCGGAGCCGGCAAGCCGCAGGTCTCCGACTTCACCATCGTCAAGCACATCGATAAGTCCTCGCCCGTCCTGATGCTCCACGTCTGCACCGGTCAGCACATCCGCGACGGCATGTTCACCGTCGAAGACCCGCGGACCGCGAGGGGAGGGAAGGGAGGAGAGGCCTTCATGAAGATCAAGCTCAACGACATTCTGATCTCCAGCTTCCAGACGGGCGGTGGAGGCACCGATCAGCCGATGGACCAGGTGAGCCTCAACTTCGGCAAGATCGAGATCTCGGTTCGAGACAGTACCGGGAAGTGGACGACGGGAGAATCCTGCAACTTCGATAAAGACTAGCGGATCCTCACGACGGGGGCCGGGCTCCATCCGTGGATCGAGCCCGGCTCCCGTCAACCGTGGCACTTTTCTTGCTGACGCTCTCCTTGGCGTAAGCCTGCCTCGTCCTGAGGCAGGTCGCCCGGGAGGCCGACATGCCGTCACGTGGTACCTCGATCTTCTCCGCCATCGCTTTGGCCGTTCTCGCTTTCCCGGTCGCGGCGCGGCCGGACACGCTCGTCCTCCAGGACGGCCGCCGCGTGCAAGGGACGCTCGTCTCCGTCTCACGGGGATGGGTCGAGTTCCAGCCGTCCAGGGGTGAAGACGCGCCGGACCGCCTCCGCGTCGCGGTCGCCGAAGTGCGTTCCATCCAGTTCGACGAAGCGGCCGTCGCGGCGGAGTCATCCGGCCGGACCACCACCTTCGAGATCGGCGGAGGCGGGGACCGCGCCGAGTCGCAGGAGCCGGACGGCGTGACCGGCAGTGGCGACGTGACTCGCCCCCGGCGCGATCGCGGTCAACGTGGACGCGACGGCGTGGTTGGCGGAAGGGATGGCACGCTCGGGTCGCGCGACACGAGGGACCCACGGGACGACCAACGGCGCGGCCACATGATCACCGTCCCCACGAACGTCCGCTGGACGGACAGCGGCATCGACGTCGCCGCGGGCGACGTCGTCTCCTTCTCCGTGGCCGGCACCGTCACCCTCGGCGACGATCGTTCGCTCGGGGCCGAAGGCGATCTCGACGCCGCCGCGCCCGCGCCGCGGCGCCCCATGCCCGACCGTCCGGCGGGCGCGCTGATCGGCCGCATCGGCACTTCACCCGACGACACGTTCTTCATCGGCGCCGAGCGCCTGCCCTTCCGCGTCCGCACCAGCGGGCGGCTCTACCTGGGCGTCAACGACGACACCCTCGACGACGACACCGGCGCCTTCCAGGTCGCGGTCACGCGCTAGCTCGCGCCGACCAATGAGCTTGCCGCCGCGCAGCGGCGGCGAGCGACGGGGGGTTTCAGGGGGGGAGCTCTCTCCGTTCGCGGATGACGAGAGAGTTCCCCCCCTGAGATCAAAGCTATCATTTCCCCTCCATGAAGCTCGAGCTTCGTTACCCCGCCACAGCCGACAACGCGCTCGATCACGCGCAGCTCGCGGTGGAGGTCGCGTACGAGGAGTTCGGGGTGGACCTCGACTACTCGCCGGGCAGCCTGGAGGCCGTGGACGCCCAGGTCGAGACCTTGCGCGAGGACGGCCTGACCGGAGAAGGCGCGGCCGAGGCCCTGTTCGTGCTCGGGTGTTACGTGGGCGAGGTGATGGCGCGCGCCTTGGCCGGCCGCTGGATGGCCACGGCACGTTCGCGACTGGCCGGCATCTCGCCCTGGCCGATGGTCGTCGTGCTGCGCGACGGCTCGGCCTGGGACCCGATCGGAAAGGTCTACAAGCGGCTCGAGCTCGGCGACTCCGAGTACATCCCGGCCTACTTCGCGGCGGCGGCGGCCACGGCCGGGAGCGCCCCGCGGTGACCGGCGGCGGCGACGAGCGGACGGATGCCGATGCCTTCGTCCTTCCCATCACGGGAGAGCTCGACCTGCACGCGTTCGCGCCCCGCGACGCCGTCGGCGTGGTCGAGGATTATCTCGACGAGTGCCGTCGGCGCGGCGTGCTCGAGGTGCGCATCGTGCACGGCCGCGGCCAGGGCGTGCGACGCGCGGAAGTGCGGCGCGTGCTGGCGCAGCGCGGCGACGTCCGCGATTTCCGTGACGCCCCGCCTGCGGACGGCGGATGGGGAGCCACTCTCGTCCTCCTCGCGCCGCGCGAAGTCAAGTGAGCGAGACCACACGCCGGCGCGCGCGCGAAAAAATCTTTGCCTCCGCGCGCCCGCGCCAGTCGCGGTCCAAATCGCATGACACCTCGCGCACCCGCGTCGTTCCTCGTCGAAAGAGGTCTTGACAAAGGTCGGCACCGATCACTATCGTGGTCGCGTTCCGAACAACACATCGATTCCCGAGACGACCAAGGCGGCTGTGGCCATGCGCAATCTGCAGTTCGGGTTCTTCGACGGCAGTGGCCTCCCGCCCGAAAGCCGCATCCTCATGTTCTACTCGTTCGACACCGAGGAGAACCTGTCCCGATCGGGCATCCTCCATTACCACGTCGCCGAGCAGCGCTTCGTCGGGCCACGCCACGACGGGGAGCTGACGGCGGCCGCGCTCGATTTCCTCAGCCGCGCCGGACGCCTGCAGCGCTCCGCCGACTGATCGGGCGCCCCGGACGCCCGCGGCCGCTGTGGTAGCATTCCCTTTTTCGGCGGCAATCGCCGGCGCACGCAGGAGACTCCATCAATGACCAAGGACACGAGCCGGGGGCGCCCCATCGCTCCCGCGGAAGGCAAGCTGGGCATCCTTCTCCCCGGGATGGGCGCGGTGGCCACCACGTTCATGGCCGGCGTGGAGGCCATCCGCAAGGGCCTGTCGCGGCCCGTCGGCAGCCTCACCCAGATGGGCACGGTCCGCCTGGGCAAGCGCACCGACAACCGCAGCCCACGCATCGACGAGCTGGTCCCGATCGCGAAGCTGGACGACATCGTCTTCGGGGGCTGGGACGTGTACACGGACAACGCCTATGAAGCGGCTCGCAAGGCGGGCGTGCTCCACGGCGAGCACCTCGCCGCGCTGAAGGGTTTCCTGGAGACGATCAAGCCCTGGCCGGCGGTGTTCGATCCCGCCTACGTCAAGCGCCTGCACGGCGACAACGTCAAGAAGGGCAGGAGCAAGCGCGACCTGGCCGAGCAGCTCATCGCCGACATCCAGGCCTTCAAGAAGAAGCACGGCCTGAGCCGGCTGGTGATGGTCTGGTGCGGCTCGACCGAGGTCTACCGGGAAGCCTCCGACGTGCATTCCACGATCGAGAAGTTCGAACGCGGGCTGGACGAGAGCCATCCCGACATCCTGCCTTCCATGATCTACGCCTACGCCGCGATCAAGCAGGGCATCCCCTACGCGAACGGGGCGCCGAACCTCTCCGCCGACATCGGGGCCCTCATCGAGCTCGCGAAGAAGACGAACACTCCGATCTCGGGCAAGGACTTCAAGACGGGCCAGACCCTCATGAAGACCGTCCTCGCTCCCGCCTTCAAGGCGCGCCTGCTGGGGATGGAGGGCTGGTTCTCGACGAACATCCTCGGCAACCGCGACGGCGAAGTGCTGGACGACCCCGAGTCCTTCAAGACCAAGGAGGTCTCGAAGCTCGGCGTGCTGGACCACATCCTCCAGCCCCACCTCTACCCCGACCTCTACGGCAACATCCATCATGTCGTGCGGATCAACTACTATCCGCCGCGGGGAGACAACAAGGAGGGATGGGACGCCATCGACATCTTCGGCTGGATGGGCTACCCGATGCAGATCAAGGTGGACTTCCTCTGCCGCGATTCGATCCTGGCCGCGCCCATCGTGCTCGACCTCGCGCTCTTCTCCGACCTGGCCGGCCGCGCGGGCATGGGCGGGATCCAGGAGTGGCTGTCGTTCTATTTCAAGAGCCCGATGACCGCGGCCGGCCTCTATCCGGAGCACGACCTCTTCATCCAGCTCATGAAGCTCAAGAACACGCTCCGCCATCTCCGGGGAGAGGAGCTCATCACGCACCTGGGCCTGGAGTACTACGACTAGCGCGGGGGGGCAGGCTGGCTAGCCGCACGTAGAGCACGGCGGCGTCGCACAGCGACGGCGACGTGCGAGGGGGGTTTCAGGGGGGGCCGCGAACACCCATCGAGACGATGTGTGAGTGCCCCCCCTGAGATAAAACTAGAAAGGCAATCAATCATGGCCAGCCCTACGGGCCTGATGGTCGGGGTCAAGATCAAGGAGATCGCGACCAAGGACCACTCCTACACGAACTGCACCGTCCTCCACTCGGACGCGATCGGCCTCGTGTTCGAGGTGCAGCGCACGGTCTCCGAAGGCGGCACGATCGAGAACGTTGTGAGCCAGGTCCTCGTGCCCTGGGTCAACATCAACTACGTGCTGCTCATCGAAGAGAGGACCTGAAGCGGCCGCCTTCGTCGACCCCTTGCTGCAGGCCGTCCACGTCGCGGGCCTGATCGTCTGGCTGGCCGCGGCCTTGCTCGGTCAAGGCGCCCTCCTCGTCGCCCGCCCCCGCCGCGAGGCCGCGGAGCTCCAGGCGCGCCGCCGCCTCCAGTCCCTCCTCCTCCTGGAGCACGTCGCGTTCGTCGTCGCCCTCGCCGCCGGAGTGGGCCTTCTCGTGCAACGACACTGGGGCCTGGGCCATGCGCGCTGGCTGGCCGTCAAGATCGGCCTGACCCTGTTCCTGCTCGTCCCCCTGGAGGCCATGCACGCCTGGATCGCTCACGGCTGGATCGCGCGTGGCCTGCGGCAGACGGAGGCACCTCCCTTCTCGAAGGACCTCGTCCGGGGCATCGGCATGGACGACATGCTGCGGGCGCTCGCCGCGCCCCTCCTCGCGGCGAGCCTGCCCCTACTGACCTGGCTGTCGCTGCGCAAGCCGTGGTAGCAGCACGTCGTCCCATTTGACGCGCCCGGTCATCTGCATGAGCACGAACAGCGTGATCACGGCGCCCACGGTGACGGTGAGGCCGGTGTATCCCTCGAAGAAGAACGCGTAGCTGAAGAGGACGAGGAAGACGCTCGCAGCGGCCGCGATCACGAAGGAGGCGTGGACGTTGACGTGGTCGACGAGGTAGGCGAGCAGGAGATGGAAGGCGAAGAACGCCGCGGCCAGGAAGAAGTAGTTCACGGGATGCAGGGACTGACCGCGCAGGGCGCCCAGCACGACCATGACCGTGAAGAAGAAGAGAAGCGAGACGGGCGCGAAGAACGTGATGCGCGCGGCCAGGGGGCCAGGGTTGATGGGGCGGGGGAGTTCCATCCCCAGCTTCTGCCCGGTGACCAGGCTCTGGAAAGACCAGCCCAGCCGCCAGCCGGTCCCGTCGGAGGTCTTGGTGGAGGGCGAGATCGTGCCCGCGGGGAAGTCGATACGGTCGAAGTCCGTGTGCATGTCGAGCGTGAAGTCGCGGACCTGCGCGACACCGCCGGGTCCGAAGGCGTAGATCCAGGTGTCGAGGCCGCGCGAGCGGTAGGCGACCTCGATCGTGCTCGCGGCTCCCGGCCCCAGCGCCGTCGTGACGTTGACGCCCTGGGAGAGGTCGCCCTGGCCCCCCATGTCGCGGCCGTCCACCCGGACGGTGAATCCGTCGTAGAGGGCCTCCGCGGAGGGGAACGCGAGGTGCACGTCCACCGTGCGCGCCTCGGCGTCGGGGTTGTGGAGCCGATACGTTCCCGCGAACGTCACGCCGTAGGTCGCGTACCAGAGCAGCCCCTTCCGGCGCTGGTCGAGGGCCAGATCCACCTTCAGCCGGCTCGAGTCCAGGGGAATGGGCACGCGGTCGATCACGGTCTTGGAGACCTCGCGCGTGACGAGCTGGCCGCGGGCGTCCTTCTCCTGCACCTGCTCCGTCACCGTCCGCGGCCGCTCGACGGCGGCCGCGGGCGCGGCCTGCTCGTGCCGCCCGCCCCAGAGCCGCGCCACCTCCTTGGCCAGGCGCTCGTCGGACTCACCGGTGCGCGAGACCACGGACGCGCCGAGCGTCGACCAGGCCACGCAGGCGCACAGGAAGATGAATCCGATCCCGAAGAGTCGCGGAATGGTCACGGCATCTCCTTTCGCAAGGGCCCCTCACCGGCCTGCAGACAAGGTGGGCCCCTCCGCCCATCTTCGAATGACGGTGCCCTGAGCAGGTAATGAGGGTTGGGCGATGGGGGGCTGATCTCAGCCCGGACGGCGTCGCTCGAGGAGGATCGCGACCAGGGTCTTGCCTTCCCGAAGCTCTCCCCGGTCGATCATGGCTTCGAGCTCGGTGGGGGTGAAGGCCTGGACCTCGATGCGCTCGTCCTCGTCGCCCTTCGCCTTGGAGGGCACGAGGCCGGTCGCACGGAACACGTGCATGGACTCGTCGCAGAATCCCGGCGTCGTAAAGAAGAACGCGAGCCGGCTCAGACTTTCCGCCTTCTGTCCGATCTCTTCCTGTAGCTCGCGCTGCGCCGCCTGCTCCGGCGACTCGCCGGCGTCGAGGCGGCCGGCGGGCAGCTCCCAGAGGGCGTCGTCGACGGGATAGCGGTACTGGCGGACGAGGACGATCCGCCCGTCGTCCTGGATCGCGAGGACGGCGACGGAGCCCGAATGCCGCACGACCTCGCGCGTCGTGCGGACGCCGCCGGGCTCCTCGACCTCGTCGAGGTCGAGGGAAAGGACCTTGCCCGTGTAAACGCGGCGCGACGAAAGGCGGCGAGCGCCGCTGGTCATGCTCCTAGCGTACCGTGAGGGCCACGTTGTCGAGGAGGACGGTTCCACCTTCCGCGACGAGGCGAATCTCCTTGAGGCGCGCCGCCCGCGGCCGCAGCGCGAGCAGGTCTCCCGTCCAGGGCGTCCAGTCGCCGGGCGGATCACCGGCCGTCACCTCGAGGGTCGACGTGCGCGGTCGGCCATTGGCGTCGTCGTAGGCGACCAGCACGCGGAGCTGGCCCTCGCCGGCCGCGACCTTGTAGGCAAGGCTCAGGGTGGCCGCGCGCGAGGTCTGGACATCCACGCCGATCGGCTGGATCAGCGTCGTGACCGAGGTGGTAGCGGCGGCCTGGAAGATCCGGCCGCGCCGAGCATCGGAGGCGACCACACCCTTTCCGGTGACCGTCCAGGGGTCGAGCCCGGATTCGAACGAGCCGTTGCGTAGCGGCAGGGCCAGGCCCGCGGACGAGGCCAGTCCATCCTGCGCGCGCACCTGGGCGGGCGCCTTGGCCGCGACGGGCGCGGGGTCCTTGCGCGGGGCCGCGGCGGACGGACGTATCCGCGGAGCGACGGGCGCGGTGGCGGCCGGAGGCGCGGCGGCTGCGGGAGGCGCATCCGCCTCCGCCCGTCGCGCGGGGCGCGCCGCGCCGCGCTTGTCGCGCCACTGGCGTGTCTCGTCCGTGTACCGCTGGGCGTTGGCCGCGTACTGGAGGCTCACCTCGATCCGCTGCATGGGCTCCGCGAAGTACTTCTCGCCGGGATCGAGGGCGAGGGCCTTCTTGTAGAAGTCCTGCGCCTGCGCGAGCTCGGCCCGATGCTCCGGGCCGTCGATGGGCAGCGCGTAGGCGAGCGCCTCATGGGCCACGCCGATGTTGTGCATCCGGGCCGCTTCCTTGTCACCCTTGAACGGCTTCCGGTCCACCCAGTTGCCCAGCGCTTCCTTCCAGAGGCCGCCCTGGGCCAGGCGGTTGCCATCCTTGAGATCTCCATCCGAGGCGAGGAGCGCTTCGACCGGATCGGGAGAGAAAGTCACGGTGGCGGCCGCGTGCTGGCCGGCAAGCTCGACCAGGTAATGCTCGAGCGACGACTCGGAGGAGGCCTGCTCGGGGATGCGGACCTCGCCCTTGAACTCGTCCTGGTAGGCGGCGCCCGCGTCCGCGTTGCGCGGGCCGGAAAGGGTCGCGGCCTCGACGTGAGCGCCGATGCGTCCGTGCGCGGTGCGCACACGCACCGGCTCGCTCTTGTTCCCGTAGACGTCCTTGGTGACGTTCTGCTTCTTCTTGGCGTCCCATTCCTGGCGCTCGCCCGTCTTGACGTAATGGGTCTCGTAGATCACGTTGTCGTTGACGCGGGCTTCGAAGTCGTCGACGCTGATGTGCACCACGCTGTCCGCGCCCCCTTTCACCAGCCGCCGCGACCGGTCCGCGGCGAGGGCGTCCTCCACGCGCTGCCGGATGCTGTCGAGCTGGCGGTCGGAGATGGCGCGCGCGTGCCCGGCCACCTCCACCGTGACCGTCTCGCCGACGAGGACGATCTCCGGCGGTCGCGTGCGCTTGAGCGTGACCTTCGTCTTGCTGATGCCGAACTTCGCTTCGGCACTGCTGGCCAGGGCCGCGATCACGACGAGGGCCGCCAGGGGTCGGGTGGATCTCATGGAACCTCCGGAGAGGCCACATGATAAACCCGACGGGCCCGCCGTGCTTTCAGCGGTGGCGGCGGAGCAGCTCGAGACGCAGGCAGCGGTCGCTCCGCTCCCGCCGGAGGCGCCCGGCTACGAGATCGTCTTGCGGAAGGCGCGGGTCGAGCCGGCCACGAGCACGGTCGCGATGACGAGGAGGGCCGCCACGTTGGGCCAGAGGTCGCTAAGGCCCGCCCCCCGGATGATGATGCCGCGGGACATGGCGATGAAGTGCGTGGCCGGAAGCACCTTGGCCAGGACGCGCAGGGGCGCGGGCAGCGACGCCAGCGGGAAGATGTAACCGGAGAGCATGATCGAAGGCAGCAGGAACATCTGCGCGATCTGGATGCCCTCCATCTGCGTGCTCGACCAGGAGGAGATGAGGAGCCCGAGCGAGAGCAGGGCGAACAGGTAGACGATGGACAGGGCGAGCAGCAGGGGCACGCTGCCGTGGATGGGGACGCGGAACACGGTGGTCATGAGGGCGAGGATCATGAGCAGCTGTACGAAGCCGAGCGCGAGGTAGGGCAGCAGCTTGCCCAGGACGACGGCCACCGGCGAGACGGGCGTGACCATGAGCTGCTCCAGGGTGCCGCGCTCCTTCTCCCGCACGATCGAGAACGTGGCCAGCAGCGTGCCCGAGAACGTCAGCAGGATGGCCACCAGGCCGGGGATGAGGAGGTTCGCGGTGCGGGAATCGGGGTTGAAGAGGAGCAGCGGGAAGACCTGCAGCGGCATGTCCGTCCCGCCCGTCCGCCGCCGCATCTCGTCGAGCGACTTGAAGAGGGCGACGCCGTTGGCGGCGGCCAGGGTCTGGGAAGAGACGGTGGAGTCGCTGCCGTCGATGAGGACGAGGAAGTCCGCCGGTCTCTGGTCGAGGCGCTTGCGCGCGAAGTCGGGCGGCACCTCGATGCCGACGGAAGCGCGGCCGGACACGATCTCGGCCCGCAGCGCCTCGCGCGATCCCACGAACCGCTTCACGTCGAAATAGCTGGTGTTCTCGAAGTCGCGGATGAGGGCGCGGCTCTCCGCCGTCCGGCTCTGGTCGAACACGGTGGTGGGGACGTGGCTGACGTTGGTGTCGATGAGGCCGAAGAGGACGAGCTGGAAGACGGGGACGGCGAGGGCGAAGCGCAGCGTGCCCTTGTCGCGGCCCATCTGCAGCGCTTCCTTGCGCAGGACGGCGGAGAACCCCCTCATGCCGCCGCTCCCGCCGCCGCGCGGCGCTCGGACTGGATCTTCGTCAGGCGCACGAACACGTCTTCGAGCGTGGGCTCGATCGGCCGCACCTTGACCGCGACCCCGGCCGCGCTCTCCAGGTCGGCCGCGATGCGCTCGTCGGCCACGTCTCCGCGCACCAGGAGATGGAGCGCGTTGCCGAAGATGGTCAGGTCTTCCACGTAGGGCAGCTCGCGCGCCCGCCCCATGACGGCGGCCGCGCCGTGTTCGCAGTCCGCCTCCACGCGCCGCGTGCCCTCGGGGGTGACTTCGGGCAGGCGAGTCAGCTCCGACGGCTTTCCCGACACCAGCAGGCGCGAGAGATAGAGGTAGCCCACGGTGCCGCAGCGCTCCGCCTCGTCCATGTAGTGCGTGGTGACGACCAGGGTCACCCCACGTGCGGCCAGCTCGAAGAGCAGGTTCCACAGCTCGCGGCGCGCGACGGGGTCGATGCCGGCGGTGGGCTCGTCCAGGAACAGCACGCGCGGCTCGTGCATGAGCGCGGCGGCGAGGGCGAGGCGCTGCTTCCAGCCCCCGGAGAGCTGACCGGCCAGGCGCTCCCGGTAGGGCTCGAGGTTGGTGAGGGCGACGGCCCACTCGCGACGTTCCTCCAGCCGGGCCCCGCGCAACCCGTACACAGAGGCGAAGAAGTCGAGGTTCTCCATGACCGAGAGGTCTTCGTACAGGGAGAACTTCTGGGGCACGTAACCGATGCGCCGCCGGATCTCCTCGGCCTGCCGCCGCACGTCGAGGCCGTCGACCTTCGCTTCGCCCTCCGTGGGCGCGAGCAGGCCGCAAAGGATGCGGATGAGGGTGGACTTGCCGGAGCCGTTGGGCCCGAGCAGGCCGTAGATCTCGCCCCGCGGCACGGTGAGGCTGACCTTGTCCAGCGCGCGGAAGCGGCCGAAGTCGCGCGAGACGCCGTGGGCCTCGATGCCGGGGCCGCTGGTCCCGTCCATCATCGAAGGGAGCGTGCTCACGAGGCGATCCGCACGAGGGCGGCCATCCCCGGTTTGAGCTCGGGCGCCGGTTCGATCTCGATCTTCACGCCGAAGACCTGCTCCGAGCGCTGATCGAGGGTCTGGACGTTGCGCGGGGTGTACTCGGCCTGGTTGCTCACGTCCACGACCTTGCCCTTGAAGGCACGGCCGGGGAACGTGTCGACGGTGAAGCGGGCCTCCTGGCCGACGCGCACGAGGCCGACCTTCGGTTCGGGCACGTAGACGCGGACCCACATCTGCCCGGGCTCGAGGATGGTGGCCACGGGACGGTTCGCGGGCACGAGGTCGCCGGGGCGGAGGTCCATCGTCTCGATGGTGCCGTCCGCCGGCGCGCTCACCACCGCCTCGCTGCGCTGGCGCCCCAGGTACTGGAGGCCGCTCTTCTCGCGTTCCAGGACCGCCCGCGCGGACGCGATGTCTTCCGGCCGGCTGCCGCGCTCGAGCTGGCGCAGGGCCTCCTGGGCCACGCGGGCCTTGGTGGCGGCCTCGTCGTACTGGGCGCGCGGGATGATGCCTTCCTCGAGCAGCGCGTGGAGCCGGCGGCGCTCCCGTTCCGCCTCGTCGTACTGCGCCTGGGCGGTGGCGCGCTCTTCCGCGCGCGGGCCATTGAGGGCGCGGGCCAGGGCCGCCTCCGCTCCCGCCACTTGCGCTTCCTGCTGGCGTACCTGCGCGTCCACCATCTCCGTCTCGAAGGTCACCAGCGCCTGGCCCTTCTTGACCGCGGCGCCTTCGTCGGCGTGCACGGCGGCCACCCGGCCCCCGGTCAGCGACCCGACCTCGACGTCACGTGCTTCGATCGTCCCCGAGAGCACCAGGCCTTCCGCCTCGCGGTGCCGAAAGGCCCAGAAGGTGGCGGCGGCGGCGACCACCAGCAAGACGGGCACGACGGCTTTCGCGTTCATGCTTTCCTCCGGCGCGCCGGCCTTGGGCCGGATGCGGCGCGGCGCCGTGCGCGGGCGGGACGGATTGCGCCCGACGTGAAGATCTCGACGACGGTCTCGACGTAGTCGTCGAGAGGCACCGGAGGGTCGACGACCTTCAGTATCCGGTGGAAGAAGACGTAGGCGTTCATGGTGCCCATGAAGATGAGGGCCGCGGACCTCGTATCGGAAACCTGGAGACGGCCGGCGTCGCGGGCCCTGCGCAGGTAGTCTTCGAGCACGCCGAAGACGCGGCGGGGCGGGCTGGACTGGCCGCGGAGCTTCTCGCCGAAGTGCCGCGCCGCGGCCGCGTCCACGCCGGACTTGGCGAACAGCCAGCGCGCGATGTTCTCGCCCATCATCCGCTCCAGGAACGGGATGGCGGTGTGGGCCAGCTCCCGGAGCACGGGCGCGGGATCCGCTCCGGCGTCGGCGTCGCGGAGGAAGTCGAGCGGGAAGGGGTCCGTGGTCGTGGCCGGCGGAGCCATGGCCGCCGTGAACAGCTCGCGTTTGCCCGGAGCGTGACGGAGGAGGGCGGCCGGGCTGACGCCCAGGCGGCCGGCGATCTGGGCGAGGGTCGTCCCGTCGTAACCGCGCTCCGCGAACGCGTCGCGTGAGGCGCGCAACACGTCGTCCCGGCTCACTCGCGCGCGCCGTCCCATATCAAATTAAATATATAGCTATTTACTTATTTGTCAAGGCCGAAGTCGGGAGGGCGGCGGTCCGGGCGCGCTCAGGCGCGCAGAAGTGGAAGCAGGTCCTGCAGATCCGGGGGGAGGCGCGACTCGAACTGCAGCCGCTCCCCCGTGCCCGGATGGGTGAACGCGAGGCGGGCGGCATGCAGGGCGGGCCTCGTCAGCCCTTGGAGGGCGGTGCGGGCGGCGGCCCGGCGCGAGGACGGCG
>DASTLK010000705.1:0-1757 GCA_035715025.1 Vicinamibacteria bacterium | reverse complement strand
CGGTGACCTGGAGGACTCGGCCCACCCCGTAACGAATCCAGGGCCAGGCCGAGCGCTTCTCCCGGCGCGGGTTCAGACGCGAGCGCACGCGCATTCCTTCAATCGCGCGCCCATCCCGTGCGGCGGAACCAGCGACTCACGTCGTCCCGGGGGACGCGCACGCGCGTGGGGCGGCCGTGCGGGCACGATGCGGGCTGCCGCGCAGACCACAGCCCGGTGACGATGGCGCGCATGGCGTCGAGGGCGAGAGGTTGCCCCGCCCGCGCGGCCGAGTAGCAGGCCAGGGTGGCGGCCATGCGGTCGCGCGCGGACGAGACGGCCCACTCCGCGGACTCGCGATCGATGAGCTCGGCCAGGAGCGTCTCCAACGCCGTGCCCGGATCCCGCCCGCCGAGGACGGCGGGCACGGCGCTCACGCGCACGGCCTCACCGCCGAAGGGCTCCGCGTCGAATCCGAGGTCGCGCAGCGTCGCCTGATGGTCCTCGAGCCCGGGACGCAGGCGCGGCGGAAGCGTCACCACCAGCGGCACGAGCAGGATCTGCGACTCCACGGCGTGCCGATCCAGCCCGTCGACGATCGCTTCGAAGCGCACGCGCTCGTGGGCAGTGTGCTGGTCCACCAGGATCAGGTCCTCGCCATCCGTGACCACGACGTAGGTGTTGCGATGCTGGCCGAGGACGGTCGGGGGGGCGGTTTCGAGCAGGGCGGGCGGCTGCGCGCGCGCGGGCTCGGGCTCGCCGATCATCGGCTCCGTCGGCCATTCCGCGTCCGCGGCCAGTGAGACTCCGCCGGGCCGAGGGCCAATATCCGCGGACAGCGCGACGCGCGGAGCGGCGCTGCGCGCCCCCGCGCCCAGGGCCTGCCGCACGGCCTGCTCGACCGCGGACCAGACCGTGCGGGGCTCCGCGAAGCGCACCTCCGTCTTCGCGGGATGGACGTTGACGTCGACCATGTGCAAGGGCACGTTCACGAAGAGCAGGACCTCGGGCCGCGGATCGCGCACGCCCGTGGCGCGGTAGGCCTCGGTGACCGCGCGTGCGATGGCCCGGTCGCGCACGGCCCGGCCATTCACGAACAGCCGCTGCGACGGGCGGGCGGCCGAGGACGACGCGGGGCGCGCGAATCCCCGCACCGTGACCCAGGCCTGACCGCCTTCGACGGGGACGAGATCGTCCGCATAGGTCGCGCCGAAGACCTGGTGCACGCGGGCGAAGAGGCCGTCCACGGGCGGGGCCTGGATCAGGCGGCGACCACCGGAGGACAGGAAGAAGCCGACATCCGGCCTCCCGAGGGCGAGCAGGGTGAGCGCCTCCGCCACGTGCGAGGCCTCCGTGCTCTCCGCGCGCAGGAACTTGCGGCGAGCGGGCACGGCGCCGAACAGGTCGCGGACCTCGACGCTGGTGCCCCGCGGATGGCCGGTGTCGCGCGCGTGTAGGAGACGCCCGTGGCGCACTTCGACCTCGGTGCCGCCGGGCGCGCCCGCCTCGCACGTGCGCAGGACGAGGCTGGAGACGCTGGCGATCGAAGGCAAGGCCTCGCCACGGAATCCGTGGGTGGCCATGCGCTCGAGGTCGGCCAGCTCGCGCAGCTTCGAGGTCGCGTGACGCTCCAGCGCGCGGCGGGCATCCTCCGGACCCATGCCGTGTCCGTCGTCGCGGACGCGGATCGTCTCCTTGCCGCCGCCTTGGATCTCGACGGTGACGGTCGTGGCCTGCGCGTCGAGGGCGTTCTCGACCAGCTCCTTGACGACCGAGGC
>DASTLK010000704.1:0-2517 GCA_035715025.1 Vicinamibacteria bacterium | reverse complement strand
CGCGCACCCAGCTCTGGGTCATGGCGCTGCCCGACGGCGCCCCCACGCAGGTCGGCGGCCCGGAGGCCAAGGGGTCCGACCCCGTCTGGTCTCCGGACGGCAAGTGGATCGCGTACGCGGGCGCGAAGGCGGACAAAGACGCGCTCATGGTCGCGGGCGCGGACGGCAGCGGCCCGCGGGCGCTGGCGGAGACCTCGGGCACGAACAGCCCGCTGACCTTCGAGGGCCGCGCGATCGCCTGGTCGCCCGACTCGAAGCAGATCGCCTTCGTCTCCGCCACCCCTGGCCCGGAGACGGAGCTGGCCAGCGGCGACCCCGTCGTGATCACGCGCTACCTGTACAAGCCCGACGCCGCGGAAGGCAACACGCGGTTCAACGACAACCGGCGGCGGCACATCTTCGTGGTGGACGCGGCGGGGGGAGCGCCGCGCGCCCTCACCTCGGGGACGAACGAGGAGCACTCGATCGACTGGTCGCCCGACGGCCGGGAGATCCTCTTCGTCTCCAATCGCGAGCCCGAGCCGGACCTCTTCTACGACCCCGACCTCTTTGCCCTGCGCGTCGCGGACGGCACCGTCCGCCGCCTGACCGCCACCGAGAGCGCGGAGTACCAGCCCCGCTGGTCACCCGACGGCAAGAGCATCGCGTTCATGGCCACCCGTCGCGGCCTCACCGACCTCGAGACGACCATGGAGGACACGCACGTCTGGGTGATGAACGCCGACGGCACGGGCCGCCGCGAGGTGGGAGCGTCGATCGACAACCGCCAGTCGTCGCCCTCCTGGTCGCCGGACGGGCGATGGGTGTACTTCTCCGTCCAGGAGCGCGGGCACGTCCGCCTCGACCGCGTGCCCGCCGCCGGCGGGGGCAAGGCGGAGATCGTGGTGAGCGATCCCGGCCGCGTCGAGGGCTGGAGCCTCGCCCGCGGCGGCGCCCTCGCCTACGTCTACGCGAGCCCGAGCGACCTGGGCCAGCTCTACCTTCGCAGCGAGGGCGGCACGCCCCGGAAGCTGACGGACCTCAACGCGATTGCCTTGCGCGACGTCGAGGTGGCGAAGGTCGAGCCCCTCACGTTCCGGAGCAACGACTTCAAGTTCGACGTCGAGGCCTACCTCGCGCAGCCCGTGGGGAGGACGCCGGACTCCAAGCACCCCATGATCGTGGTCATCCACGGCGGACCGCACGGAGCGCAGGGCCCGGCCTTCAACTTCCGCGTGCAGCACTACGCGCACCGGGGCTGGGCCGTGCTCATGGTGAACTTCCGCGGATCGACGGGCTACGGCCAGGCCTTCGCGGATGCGGTGTACGGCGACCAGAACGGCAACGAGGCCCAGGACGTCCTGTACGGCGTGTCCGCGGCCCTGCGCCGCAACCCGTGGATCGATCGCGACCGTCTCGGCATCGAGGGCGGCAGCTACGGCGGCCAGCTCAGCGCGTGGCTGATCACGCAGACGCGCATGTTCCGCGCCGCCATCCCGCTGGCCCCCATCATCAACAACGTCAGCTACAACTACACGACGTACTACAACATGTACGAGCAGATGGAGTGGGGAGTGCTCCCGCACCAGGCCAACATGATGGACGTCCTGTGGGAGCGATCAGCCCTCAAGCACGTGGGCAAGGTCGCCACTCCGACGATGCTCGTGCACGGCGAGAACGACAACGACGTGCCCATCGCCGAGTCCGAGCAGTTCTTCATCGCCCTCAAGGACGTGGGGGTGCCCGTGGTCCTGGTCCGCTATCCGCGCGAGGGGCACGGCCTGCGCGAGCCGCGGCACCTCGTGGACCTCATGGACCGCAGCGTGAAGTGGTACGAGACCTGGTTCGCGGTCCCGCGCGTCCCTACTCCTCCGGCCGGCGGATGACCATCACCGTCACGTCGTCCTCCCAGGGGCGTCCCTCGCCGTGGGCGAACGCGACCTCGAGGATGCGGCCGAGCAGATGGGCCGCGGGCGTGCCGTGGCTCTCCTGGACGACGCGCTTGAGCCGCTCCTCCCCGAAGAACTCGTCGCGCGGTCCTCGCCGTTCCACGATGCCGTCGGTGAACAGCACGAGGACGGAGCCGGGGTCGAGGCGTACGAGGCCGCGCCGATAGGAGACCTGGGGCAGGGGACCGATCACCGTCCCTCCCGTGCGGAGCTCCAGGATGCGGTCCCGCCGGAACAGCAAAGGAGGCTGATGGCCGGCGTTGACGTAGGAGACGTTGCCGTTGGGCTCGAGCTCGCCGTAGAAGGCGGAGACGTAGTTGCTCGAGAGGTTGCTGCGGTGGATCACGCGATTGAGCTTGGAGAACACGTACTCCATCCGCAGGTGCTTCTCGAGCCCCATCCGCAGCCCGGTCACGATGTCGCGCACGAGAAGGGCCGCGGGCAGGCCGTGCCCGCTGGCATCGCCGATGGCGAAGCCCACCAGGTCCTCGCCCAGGTGGACGAAGTCGCAGAAGTCGCCGCCGACCTCCTCCACCGGGATCGACTTGTAGGCCACGTCGAAGCCGAGCACCTTGGGCGGCGCTTCGCG
>DASTLK010000703.1:0-4730 GCA_035715025.1 Vicinamibacteria bacterium | reverse complement strand
GCTCGCGCGGAAACCCGCCGAAGTCGTGGATGGTCCGGGGAGCGCGCATCGCCGTCACCCACGTGCCCGGCCGGTACCAGTGCGCGGAGACGACCAGGATGGCGCGGGGACGCGGAAGCGCGCGCCCGATGGCCGCCCAGGCGTCGGTGTACGCGTTGTGCTGGATCGCGTTCATCGGGTTGCCGTGCCCGAAGAAGAACGTGGGCATGGTGGGCCCGGCGCGAAGCGCCTTTGTCGTTTCGTCCATGAGTGACGTCCGCTTCCCTCCCAAAGCCTACCCCGGGGCGCGGCCGGACGGCCTGCACCTCGTGCATTTAAAGTGTGAACGTAAAACGTGCCCGGCCGACGCGGGGCTTCGATGCCTTGAAATCGCGGCGGGTGAAGGATAGCCTTCACAGATTCGAAAGTTCCGCCGGACGCAGCCCAGCGCCGGCGCCATCCAGGGAGATCATGTGAAAGTGAACACGCTGGCCTCAGCGCTCAAAGCAGAAGTGCGCCGGCTGGCCGCCAAGGAAGTGCAGAAGGGCTTGCGATCGCTGCGGGCAATGCAACGTCAGATGAAAAAGCTGCGACTCGCCGCGCGCGCGAATCGGCGAGGATTGCGCGCGGTCGAGCGAAGCTTCGGGCGCCTCGAGTCGCGCGTGCCCGCCGGCGGCCGCCGCGGGCGTGGCGCACGCCTCTCCGGCGAGGACATCCGCTCGTTGCGGGCGCGGCTGCGCATGACGCGCGAGCAGTTCGCGCGGCTGCTCGGCGTGAGCCCCGGCTCGATATTCGGATGGGAGACCGGCCGCACGGTCCCGCGCGGCCGCAGCATGGCGCGCGTGCTCGAGGTGCGCAAGATGGGCGTGCGCCGGGCGCGCGCACGCGTCACGCCTCCGGCCGCGCGCCGTGGGCGCCCCACGCGCCGGCCCGCGCGTCGCCGGCGCGGCGCGCGGGGGCGCAAGGCGGCCTGAGCCGCCGCCGGGCTCAGTCCTCCCGGTCTTCCTTGGACGGGTCGGGGGCGGGTGGAGACGGCGCCGCGACATCGCGGCGGATCCACGAGAACAGCGAGAACGGCCGCTCCGGAGCGGAGGGAGCGTGGTCGGCGGAGCCGGCCGGCGCTTCCTCGCGGGAGCCGGCGTGCGCGGACGCGGCTTGGTCCTCGGCCGGCCGCGGCTCGTGTCCCGCGTCCGACGCTTCGGCGTGCGCGGCGTCGTCCTCCATCTCTTCGTGGTCGTCGTGGTCGTCCGCGTCCGTGCCGTCCTCCGCGCCCGCGGCGGCGTGGGCCTCGGGGTAGCCGGCCGCGGCTCCCGTCATCGAGCCGCGCGGGCGGCGCCCGCGGCTGCGGCGGCGACGCGGTGTCCTCACCCCGTTCGCCGAGGGATCGGCGGACTCGGTTCCGGTCGCGGCCAGGGGCACGGCCGCCTCCGTGACGGACGGCGAGGCGGCGGCGGAAGCGGCCGCGGAGGCCGCCTCTCCCCGCGCGGCCAGCGTGGTCGCCCCGGTTCCGGCGCCGGTGCCGAGGTCCTCCACGACGTAGCTGCCGGACTTCTGGTCGCGCCGGAGGGTCACGATGCCCTTGCGCTGCGCCTCCTCTAGGAGGTGGCTGAAGGTCCGGAACCCGTAATACGTCTCGTTGAAGGAAGGCTTCTTCCGCTTCATGGTCTCCTTCACCATGGAGCCCCAGAGCACTTCCTTGTTCTCGCGCTGCAGGGCGAGCACCGCGTCCACGAGCAGCTGGAACGCCTCCTGGATCTTCTCCGGGAGGCTGCTCATGGCCGGGATCTGGCGCTGCTGCCCGCGCACGAGGTCTTCATAGAAGATGAACTCGTCGCAGTTCTCGATGAGCAGATCGGACGTGGAGTTCTTGACCCCGAGGCCGATCACGTACTTGTTGTTCTCTTTGAGCTTGGAGACGAGGGGCGAGAAGTCGGAGTCGCCCGAGCACACCACGAAGCAGTCGATGTGCTCCTTCTGGAATGACATGTCCATGGCGTCGACGACGAGCCGGATGTCGGCGGAGTTCTTGCCGCCGACGGATTTCTGGGGGACCTCGATGAGCTCGATGGCCGCCTCGTGGAAGGCCCGCTTGTAGTCCGAGTAGCGGCTCCAGTCGGCGTACGCCTTCTTGACCAGGACCTTGCCCTTTTCGAGCAGCCGTTCCAGCACGAGGTTGATGTCGAACTTGCGGTAGTGCGCGTCGCGCACGCCAATCGCGATGTTCTCGAAATCGATGAAGAGCGCAAGCCGTTGTTCGTCTTGTTGATGGTTTGATACCAAGAAACTTCCTCCTGGGGGGCTTTTCGACCGACACCCCCAACCCGGACCCGAAGGGTCCCGGGCAAGGGCGCCCGGGAGCTTCCCGGGGCCACGGGGGAATCTCACTCTACCACAAGGGGCAAGGATCGCTAAACGGACGGCGGATTGCCAGGAGGGATCGGAGACGGGCACGGAGACGGGAGTCGGTCTAGCCGACCGCCCGTCCGTTAGCGATCTCGCGTCTTGACCCAGCAGCGCAGGACCTCGGCCACGCTCCAGGCCTGGGCCACGCAGCCCCGCGGCGTATACGGGGCCTCGGCGTCGAAGACCTCGCTGATGGACCCGATGCAGGCCTCGCCGAGGTGGGGCACGAAGCCGTCCAGGAAGGTCCGGGCGCGGGTGAGATCACCCGGGTGGAGCTTGAGCCAGGCGTCGACGAAGGGCCCGATGAGCCAGGCCCACACCGTCCCCTGGTGGTACGCGGCGTCGCGCGCGCGCAGGTCGCCGTAGTACTTGGCCTTGTAGTCGGGGTGGCCGGGGGCCAGCGAGCGCAGGCCCACCGGGGTCAGGAGCCGCTTCTGCACGACGTCCATCACGGCGGCCCAGCGCGCGCGGTCGAGCACGGGATGGTCGAGCGAGATCGCGAAGACCTGGTTGGGACGGCACGCGGGGTCGTTGCCGACCCCTTCGGCATCCACCACGTCGTAGAGGTAACCGCCCTCGGCATACCAGAAGCGCTCGTTGAAGCTTCGGTAGGCGCGATCGGCCAGCGCGCCCAGGCGCGCCGCGTCCTCCGTGGAACCCTCCTCCCGCGTCCAGCCTTCGAGGAGGCGGAGCGCGTTGTACCAGAGCGCGTTGATCTCGACCGCCTTGCCGCGGCGCGGCGTGACCACCCAGCCGTCCACCTTGGCGTCCATCCAGGTGAGCTGGTAGCCCTCCTGGCCCTGGCGCAGGAGGCCGTCGGCGGGATCGACTCCGATGCCGAAGCGCGTGCCCTCCACGTGATGCGCGACGATGTCCAGGAGGATGGGCAGGGCCGTACGCAGGGTGTTGCGGTCCCCGGTGACGGCGACGTAGCGCGCGACGGCGTGGAAGAACCACATCGTGGCGTCGGCGGTGTGGTAGAGGCCCCGGCTCTCGCCCTCCGGGAACATGTTGGGGATGAGGCCGTCGCGCACGTAGTGGGCGAATGTGCGGAGGATCCACTCCGCCTCCTGGTGTCGTCCGGTGACCAGGGCGAGGCCCTCCAGCGAGATCATCGTGTCGCGGCCCCAGTCCGTGAACCAGTGGTACCCGGCGATCACGGTGCGCACGTCGTCGCCGATGGCACGGGCGCGCGCGACGTCCTGGACGCGGCCCGCGGGCGTGATGACGAACTGGTCGGCGGCGATCGCGAGGTCCGCCGACACCGGGTCGTCGTCGGGCGTGCCCCCGGAGTCGAGCAGGAAATGGCGCCGCGTGTGCTCGAACTCGAGCACCTCCCGGTGCTGCAGGGCGAGGATCGACTCCCAGCGCTCGGTGGAGCCGGACAGGGTGACCTCCTGGCCGGGGGCGAGCAGCACCTCGAAGTGCCCGGGGCTCCACAGCGTCCCGCGTGCGTCGTAGCCGCGGCTCTCCTCGACGCGGAAGAGGAGCTCGGGGCTCGAGCTCGGGTCGTGGGTGAACGTCGAGGCCGATCCCTGCACGCGGAGACGCAGGGTCGGCAGGTGCGCCCCGGCCGAGATCTCGTAGCGCCGCTCCACCGCGGTCAGTACGTACGGCTCCTTGCCGAGGTGCTCCAGCGGCGCCTCGTGCGGCCGGAAGTGGACCTGCGGCCGCAGGCGCAGGCGCTCCGGCACTTCGCCGCCGGCGTTGCGGTAGTGCACGTGGACGGTGTTCTGCCCGTAGGGAAGGACCACGCGCTTCTCGATCAGGGAGGAGCCGATGCTGAAGATCCAGACGGGCAGGCCCGCATCGAGGCGGAACTCCTTCAGGTATTCCGTGCCCGGCAGCGGGGTGGAGGTTTCTTCGTGCTCCTCGCCCCCCAGGCGATGACACCTCCCGTCCGGAAGGTAGACCTCGGCCGCGACGTCGTTGAGCATCATCGTCCGTCCGAGGGGCGCGGGCAGGGACGCCACGAGGAGTCCGTGGAAGCGGCGCGTGGGCACGCCGCAGACCGTGCCCGAAGCGTAGCCGCCGAGACCGTTGGTGACCAGCCACTCCCTCGTGAGCAGGTCGGCCCAGCCGGAGCCTTCCCCGCCGGGCCACGGGTAACGGCGGACGACTTCCTTCATGCCTTCCTCTTGCCTCCACGGGTGCCGCGCGTGCGGTCGCGACCGACCTCCGGCCATGGCTCGCCCGGGGGCTCCCTGGCTTCCGACGACGGGGCGAGGAGCACGGCCGCCTCGCCGGGCAGACGCCAGCCGTCCGCCGAGTCGGGGGGGAAGGTCCCGCTCCCGCCGTAGGCCCGTGCCTCGCTCGACCAGCGGACCGTCCACAGCCGTCCCTCCGGC